>CALREJ010000004.1 GCA_943355155.1 Candidatus Peribacteria bacterium | reverse complement strand
CGCAAAGGATTCATCTTCCTGTGGAAAAAGCACTTGAAGAGCCTTGGATGATTGAGAATGGAGGATGGAAAAAAAGAATGAATCAAACAATAAACCACAGCAGCACCCGTTCCCAGGTGCGGAACTACATCATGATGAACGCAACGCTTCGAGCGCCGGCAATTTTTTTCCGGAAACAAATTCAAGCATCGCGCCACCACCGGTGCTCACAAATGTGTACGACGAAAGATCGAGCCCATAGCGTGTGTGAAGGTCAATCGTATCACCACCGCCAATCACAGAGATTGAACCTTTTTTCGTCGCATCCTTCACTGCCGCAGCGATCTTGATGCTCGCATGTGCAAATTGCTTTTCTTCGTAGAGACCAAGTGGCCCGTTCCAAATAATGCTTTTTGCGCACTCAATGGCGGAAATATAGGCGTCGATGGTATCGGGTCCCACATCAAATATCGCTTCGGATTCCAGAATATGTTGTCCCTGTGCGACGTGAGATTTCGAATCTTCCGTCGGTTTTTCTGCGACGATGTAATCAGTCGGAACATGGATGTGCGCTGAATCTTCTGCATCAGATTTTTTCAAAATATCTTTGGCATGATCGATCTCTTCTTTTTCACAGAGTGAAGATCCAATCTTCCTGCCTTCTGCGGCAATGAAAGTGTTTGCAATTGCGCCGCCAACTAGGATGTCATCTCCTTTATCAAGGAAAAACTCAATCACCGGCACTTTCGTTTCCATCTTTGCTCCACTGATGATAAGTACCAATGGCCGAGCGGGATTGTCCGTTACCTTAGAGAGATGCGCCACTTCCTGTTCAAGCTGCAATCCCATGTACGAAGGAAGGAGTTTCGGAATCCCCACCATGCTCGCATGTGCGCGATGGCAATTGGTAAATGCATCGTTCACATATATTTCCCCAAGCGAAGCCAATTCCTTCGCAAATGCAGGATCATTTTTTTCTTCCCGCGCGTCGTAGCGCAAATTTTCGAGAAGGAGAATTTCCCCCGCCTTCAATTCCTCCGACATTTTTTTGGCTTCGGGTCCGGTACAACTCGGTGCAAAGTGTACGGTTGTCTTCAGCAATTTTTCGATGACCGCGACGAGTGGCCGCTGCGTAAACTCCGGATCTACTTTGCCTTTCGGTCGTCCCTGATGAGACATCAGAATCACCGATGCTCCATGATCGAGAATGTATTTGATGGTGGGAACAAGTGCCTCCACGCGCGAGATGTCTTGAATAACACCGTCTTCAATTGGCAGATCAAAACCGGCACGAACCAGAACGCGTTTTCCTTTCAAATGAGCTTTGCTGAGGGTTGGGTAGGTTGACATGCGGACATTGTATCGAAGGGATGAAAACAGAGTCATTGACGAGTGGATGTAAGTAGTTATGATAGTACTACCAACCGCAAGGTTGGGCGTTTTGCCCGAAAGGGCAGCCGCTCTTCCCATTTGGGAAGAGCAGTCTCTTACAAACCAGCTTCCTTTGAAAGGAGGAAGCTGGTTTTTTTATGTTTCAAAATAAATACTCTACAATCATTCTGTGACTCCCCTCCTGACCATTCCCCTCCTCGCATTTGTACTAACTTTTGTGATGCACATCGCAGCATTGAAATTATTTCCGCAGTGGAACCTTCTCGATTTCCCCGAGAGGTACAACCTGAAACGTCGTCGACTCCCCTACCCCACGGGTGTCCTCGCTGTGGATTCATTTCTGATCATTTTTATTTATCTGAATTGGACGAATTTTTCGATGCAGGAAGTGGGGCTGCTGATCGGTATTTTTTTACTCGCACTCACTTCCTTTATAGATGATCGAAGACCAATACCATCGTGGCTGCGACTCGCGTTTCAGGTTCTGATCGCCCTTCTGATTTTCGCTACTGGATCACGTATTTACACGATTACGAATCCCCTGCTTGCAAACGAATTTATAAAGCTCGATTCGTGGATTTTCACTGTTCCGATCTTTGGAAATCTCCCGATCCTCAGCGGCATCTTCACCGTTGTCTGGCTGATGCTCACGATCAACGCACTCAATTGGTTCGATGGAATCCCCGGCCAAGTGACAATCCTCTCAACGATCGGATTTCTCACCATCGGGCTGCTGTCGATCTCGACCCGAGTGAATCAACCGGAATTTGCATTGATCGCATTCATTCTTGCAGCAATTTCTTTCGGATGCTTTTTGTTTGATATTCCGCCACCTCGTGTCGTTCTCGGCGACAGTGGTTCGATGTTTTTTGGGTTGATGCTTGGAACACTCACAATATTTGCCGGCGGAAAAGTGGCAACGGCATTCCTCGTGCTCGGTGTTCCATTAATTGATAGTTTCTTTGTGATTACGCGACGATTGATCAATGGAAAATCACCATTCAAAGGCAGCCAATCGGGTGAACACTTACATCATCGATTGCTCGCGAAAGGATGGAAGCCAAAGCACATAATCGCACTCACGGCATCAATAGGTTTCCTCTTCGGAGCGACAGCATTGTTTCTGAGTTCATTTCAAAAGTTGATTGCGGGCATTATTCTATTTTTCATGATGCTGGGGCTTTCGTGGTGGAGCGGGAGGAAGTAATGAGGAATGTTTTTTGATTACCTCACCCCGACCCTCTCCCTCCCGCCCACACGCTTACCGGGAGAGGGAGACGAGAGATACTTAAAAAAGACACCCCTCTCCCGTCCGGAATCAGGGGGAGGGAGAGGGGCTGGGGGTGAGGGAATTTCTTATAAATATTTCCCCACAAAATCATTGCATCCCCCCTCCCCTCATGCAAAAATCATCTGTCATTTCATTCCCCTTTATTACTATGAACCGCATGCCATCATCACTTGTTCTTGGAACGATGCTCTTCAGCTTTCCGCTCACAAGTTTGGCAGCAGGACTTACAAGTGAGGACATTATCAATGCTCTCCCCGCGATGAGCGAACCTGCAATGCCCGCTCCAGTCCCGATGCCGATCAGTATTGATGGTCGAGGAGGCGGAAGCGACGCGAGTAAAAGCATGATCTACCCCGGCCCCTACCAAAACGGCGGGGTGCATGTGGAAGTGTCTGTGACGAAACAGGTGAAGCCGGATTTCATCGGGATGAATGCGTATTGCGAACTCGGAAAAACACAGAATCGGACTGCTGCTCGCGACGCCCTTCAACAGCTTTTCACAGATATCAAAAAGGCAGTTGGCAGCGACGGTCGTGTGCGCAAAGCCGGTCCGATTTCCATTTACCCATTTTATGATCCGAGTGGAAAAAGCACTGATTCGTTTAATGGAACGCTCAATGTCTTCATCCGTTTGACGAATCTGAAAAAGATCCAATCGATCAGCGATTACATTGAAGAAAAAGGATGCACGCTCAACTGGGATGTTCGGCTTACAGATCCGCAGTCGCAGGAAATGAGCGTCATTGAGGAATTGGTGACAAAGCTTAATACGCGAAAAGCGGTGTTTGAAAAATTACTGCAAAAGCGTTTGAGCAGAGTGGTCGGTGCATCACTCAACACTTGGGTTGATGGCTACGGATCCTACGATCCCGATACCAACACCGTCGATGCCACCACATCACTTTCTGTGACGTTTGATCTGGGTGGCCGTGCTGTGCTTCCGGTGCCAGTGCCGATGATGAAGTGAAAAGTGAATTTTTTGATTACCTCACCCCAACCCTCTCCTTCCACCCGCACGCCTGCCAGGAGAGGGAGAAGAGAGTTATGTAAAAAGACACCCCTCTCCCGTCTGGAATCAGAGAAGAGGGAGAGGGGCTGGGGGTGAGGGTAAAAAAAACGAAGAACCATTCCTCATTGTTCGTTATTTACTTCGTCACATTCTTCATCGGATTGCTCGTCAAACTCAATTGAGGAGCAGCGAGAACGACGGTTTGCGTGCCGCGCGGGAGAAGCTGAATGGTTACGCTGCCATCTTTGATATCGGACCGATTGATGTAGGGCTTTTGAAATTCTCCATCACCGTAGCCAAATGTGAGATACACCTTTTCCGGAAAATCCTTCGTCGAGGCTCCACTGCCGTTTTCATCGAGGAATGTTACCCGCACCGTCTGCCACTTTCTTTCTTCGTAATGATTTGGCTGCACGGAAAGTTTCACCGCTCTGCCTCCTGCAGACGTTGCTGGATGTGTAATGGTTGCAACCGGCTCCGATATAATCACAGGAGCAGGTGCGAGAGACTGCGGAGACTGCGTACCCGATACAATCGTCTGCTTTTGAATGACGGCATTATTGACCGCAAAGCGAGTTGTAGAGAGACGTTGAGCCTTACGTGATGTAGCGGTCCTCGCTATGGAAAACGTGGTACGCGCAGCCTTCACTGCAGAGGTCGTCGCAGCTGGATGTGTGCTCATGGCAACGGTTGTAACAGGCGCTGCCTCTTTATATTTTGCAGGAGGCAAACTAGCCTGCGAAAAGAGCATCGGGTTCACGGTATACTTATAGCCAATGTCTGCGCGAAACCCTGAGTTGATCGCGGTGTAGTTATTCAGATTATTGTCGCGCAGCTCCTGTGACGTAAACGGCCAATAAGGATGCCACGGCACTTTCACCGTTTTTCCGTCAACCTCGACTGTGTCACGATCAACCTGAAAGTGAAGATGAGGACCCGAAGCATCGCCGCTTTTTCCCGAGAGCCCAATCTGCTGACCTTTCTGGACGATGTCCCCTACCTGTACCAGCTGCGCACTCAAGTGAGAATACGAAGAATGCAGAACTGTTTCATAGTCCGGATTTGCAGGGTCAGGGATGTGCGGATGACGAATCACAATGTAGAGACCAAATCCGTATGCATCATTGGAAACCGTCGTGACCTGTCCAGATGCCATCGCGCGGATAGGAGTTCCAATGGGAGCACGAATATCCACGGCCAAATGGCTTCCACCTCCTTCTTTCCCGATTTTATAATCACCCATGTACGCTACGGAATAGACATCACTATTCGCACCTGCGGGCTTTGATTTTTCGTACGTCGAGTCATACACAGGAAGCGGAACCAGCACGGTCTCCGGAACTTGGCGATAGGTAGCATCCTCAGCATTTCCCCCATACGTCGCCCACTTTTTATAGTCCGGCACAAACGCAATCGGTGGAACTGTTCCAGTGTAGGTGATCAGACTATCATCGTACGCACCAAGAGCCGCCTTCATGAACGCATATATCCCATGCTCCCCCACCATATTTCCCGTAATAAACGCGACCAGTGACAGCACCGCAATAAAGAATGATGATTTCTGTTTCATATATAAAGATGTCTGCCTAGGCATTTCTTTTCGCACTCTCAGACTCTTTTTCTTAAAACCCGCTTTTTTGGCTGAAGCAATACGTGTAAGGTGCATAAAGTTATTTGGTTTTGGTTCTATGAATATAATAACATTTTATTATGAATAAGTCAAATTCACCTCATGCCATTTTGTATCTGGAAGATGCCGGAAAAACGCATTCTGCAGGCAAATTTTTATCTGAAACACTTTATTCCTATCCCATCACAATTTTTCTGAATGGCGATTTAGGCGCAGGAAAGACAACATTCCTGCAGGGGTTTGCGGAAAGACTGGGAATTTCAGAACCGGTGACGAGCCCGACCTACGCACTCGAGCAAAAATACAGAACGAAAACAGGAATGGATTTTCTCCACCTTGATCTCTATCGCCTGAATGAACTCGATGCCGTGAAACTTGTCGAATCAACAGACCATCACACCGGCATCCGCTGCATCGAATGGGCGGAACGTTTGCCGGAGAGAATGGATAAAAGCGGCACGATAGAATTGCAGTTCAGTGAATATGAATCCGGAAGAAACCTCACAGTGACTTTTTTTGATTTTCCACTTCCGACTCTAAAACAAATCGATGACTGGCGAGCAGAAGCAATGCTTCCTGCGCATATCACACGCCACTGCATTGCGGTCGCAGAAGTTGCTGCAATGATTTCCGATCATCTTTTGAAGCACGGCCACATCATCCGAAAAGATGCAGTCGTTGCAGCAGCGGAAGTGCATGATCTCTTTCGATTTGTCGATTTTCATGGCATTCCTCCGGATGGAACTTCTGAAACGCAAGAAGAGTTATCTATATGGGGGCACTGGAAAAAACGTTATCCTGAGATGCGACATGAAGAAGCCTGCAAAAGATTTTTAGTGGGGCAAGGATTTCCGGAACTTGGCACCATCGTCGAAACACACGGCCTCACCGACACTCTTCCGGAATTTACAACCATCGAACAGAAAATTCTCTTCTACGCCGATAAACGCGTCATGATCGACAAAGTGGTAAGTCTAGATGAGCGATTCGCCGATTTCCGCAGACGCTACAGCAATAACAAACCTACAGAAAAAGGAATGGCGTGGCTGGAAGCGACGAAAAAGGTGGAGGAGGAATTGTTTCCGGAGGGGAGTCCGATCCTATAACTGCGTCCCGAGCAGACTCTGAAATTGCTCCGGCGTAAGATGTAAAATAGGTGGCGCAAGAACAAGTAGGAAAAGTGCGATGAGGAGCACTGCAAAGGACAAACATTCTGTGAGTGTCCACCCAGAAATCAAACGCACATTTTTTGCATGGATATGACCGGAAAGATGAAACAGAATACGAACAGAGTGATGAAGAATCGTAAGCTTTGGAAGAAGTACCGCAAGCCCTCGCATAATCGTCACATGATTCAGACTCGACCCAGTCAAAATCGCAATGCTTGGAAGTTCGGGATGCAAAAAAACGACTGAGCTGAGTGCAAGAAAAAAGAGGGCAAGGTCAGTGAGGTTTTCCCGAAACACCGCTATGAACGTTTCATGCGGTTTCATCTTCTGAACTGTGTGATATTTAAAAACATCAATCGCTAGATGGAGTGCAATCACCGCCGCAAAGAAACCCAGATTACAAAGCCCCGCAAAAATCACCACCAACATGAAATACGCAGCATGAAATGCAGGCAAATCCTCGTAGGAAAGTGCAAATGACCGGAGGGATAGGTGTGGGTATGTGAGTTTCATCTATTTGTTATTATATAACTATTATTAAATATTAGCAAACGTTTGATTGGGGTCTACATCAAGCCGCTCTTTTAGTCTGTTGTACTGGCTTACGATGCCATCGTGGAGCGCTCTTTGGGAGCATTGTTTGAACAGTCTGAAGAAAAATATTCCAAGCATGTTCCAGACGGGCTGGCAAATACGTCTCTTCACCCAGATCCGTATCCATTCCATGTTTACCGACATTCGCGCAATGCGAAATGCTTCCACAAATTGAAAATACTTTATGCCGTGTTTCGTCCGTGATTCCATGAAGCAAAATACTTTTACGACAGGCATTCATACGATAATGGAGTTCATTTTCATAGTTTCTCCTGACACGAAAACGTATAGACTCGCCATTCTGAGCCGGAGGTAAAACAGTCATGCCCCAAATAAAAAGCTTTTCTGCTTTTTTTGAACGCGATCGTTTTTCAGTTGCTTCTTCAAGACCATTTGCAGCAAGAACATCTGTCATTTTCCTGATTGTAGATTTACCAATTTGCCTTGGAAATATCGTGGCGAAGTCATCTGCGTATGGCCCCATAGCACCACCTGCATCTTTCACAATCTGTCCCAGTTCAATATCCATCGGCTGCGATGCGGCATTTGAGAGAATTGGACTTGTTGGTGCTCCTTGAGGCAGATGATCATCGAGCGTACACAGCGTCATGAAAACATTTTTAAGTAACGAACGAGATTCAGCTGAAACGCTTGGGTAATGCAAAAAAATCTGATCGACATACAACTGCATCGCGCGATCAATATCTTCCGTCCGGATACTCGGAAAAAAATTTCTTACATCAAACTGCACGCAATCCTCTATCCAAGATTTTCCCGTCCGGCGTTTATACCGATTAAGCATATCGCGGAGTCCTCTCTGCGCTCCTGCAACATTATGTCTTTCTGTAGCGACTCTAAATCCATAGACATGTTCGTAAAGAGGAAGGGCATTGAAAAGGGCGCAGAGCTGTCTCTGAATTTCTTTTAAAGTATCATCCGGCTTATGAATAGTGCGCGAGCGACCATTTCCTTTGCGAATCTCCATTTTCTGATAAGCAGGAACCCCAGATTGGATCTTTTCAATTAGCGGGGAGAAATCGATCTGCCCCACAGAATCTTGTAATAAATTAAAAGAGGTTCTGTCATCATGTTGTAGCGTTCGTAGAGATTCAATGTCCATACCAGTATCGCAAAAGTGAATAATGTGCGGTGGAATAAAAAAAATTTATTCCACCGCCTCGGCACAATCCGGAGAAAGCTCACGAACGTCGCTTGACGTGCGCCCGAGAGCTTTCTCTCGTCCGGGTCCAGGGTTTGGGACCCTGGCGAGGGGAGGTCTCGGAGGGGGCGAGGAGCCCCCTCTGAGCTACTACCATCGACGTTCGATGGTAGGACTCCCCGATGTCCCCCTACCACAGACAAGCTGCGGTATTTAGTAGGTGACGTAGCTGCCGAGTTAGTATATTAAACATTATTTATTATAAATCAGCAATTACTTGTAAAATGCGACAGAAAGCGATTATACGGCCACCTTCTACTTACGAATGATTTTTCTAGCCCTCTCTATCCTTTCTTTTATCTCCCCTTCTTTTCCCCGCTCCGTCGGTTCGTAGAAGATTTTCTGCGGAAGTCCGACCGGAAAATAATTCGCCGAAACGATCCCGTCAGGTGCGTTATGTGGGTACTCGTAATCCACACCGTATCCCTGCTGTACCATTCCCTTCACCGGAGCGTTTCGTAAATGATTCGGCACTTCGAGCGTTGGTGAATTTCTGATGTATTCCTTCACCGATTTCATCGCGCGCGTCACGGCGTTACTCTTTTCACATTGAGCGAGGTAAATACACGCATGTGCGAGGAAAAATTCTCCTTCGGGCAAACCCACAAATTCAAACGCCCGAAGACAACTGATGACATGCGTGAGAGCAAATGGATCTGCATTGCCGATATCCTCCGATGCAAAAATCGCCATGCGCCGAAAAAGAAATTTTGAGTCTTCGCCACCTTCGATCATTTTAAAAAGCCACACAAGCGCAGCGTCCACGTCACTTCCACGCATCGACTTAATAAATGCCGAGATCGTGTTGTAGTGATCTTCACCGCCATTGTCATAGCGTTTTGATCGCTCGGCAAAAAGTTTTTCTGCGTCCTTGAGCGTGACGGAATTCCCCGCTGTCATCACCGCGAGTTCCAGTGCATTCAACGC
Source organism: Candidatus Peribacteria bacterium (assembly GCA_943355155.1). Taxonomy (GTDB): domain Bacteria; phylum Patescibacteriota; class Gracilibacteria; order Peribacterales; family Peribacteraceae; genus CALREJ01. Next base: position 38,273 of record CALREJ010000004.1, on the reverse strand, counting down.
AATCCGCGCGTCGCCATTACTGATCTGAGCGATTTTCTGCAGTGCTTCATCACTGACACGAATTGCTCCAGCGTAGCCTGCGGTTTCAGACAATGCGCGCTTGAGGATGGTCACAAGCTCATCAACCGAATGCGGTTTTAAGAGATACACATGCGATCGCGACACGAGCGCGGGATTTACTTCAAAATACGGATTCTCGGTCGTCGCACCAATCAGAATGATCGTTCCGTTTTCGACGAATGGGAGAAGTGCATCCTGCTGAGCTTTATTAAATCGATGAATTTCATCGATGAAAAGAACCGTGCGCTGGGAAAATGCTTTCTTCGCCTTCTCCGCTTCCAAACAAATTTCCTTCAGTTCTTTGACTCCACTCATCACTGCATTGACTTGAATAAACTCTGCCTTGGTCGCATCCGCAATAATCTTTGCTAGTGTTGTCTTCCCCGTTCCCGGTGGCCCCGAAAGAATCACCGAAGAAAGTGCATCGCGCTCAATCGCCTCGCGCAAAGCAGTCCCCTCTCCAACAACATGCATTTGCCCGACAAACTCCGAAAGTTTTTTAGGTCGCAAACGGTAAGCAATGGGAGCGGTGCGATCGATCATGGCAGAAGATTGTAGCACAATTGGGATGGACTCCGTCGGCCACGCTTCTAAGGCTCGGGCTGCTCTTTAGAAAGGGATGGTGCTGCCGCCACGGGGGGTGGAGGGGTCAGCGGTCGATGGGATTGGCGGCGGAGCATTTCTTTGGTTCTTTCTTGTTGCCGTTGACAAGAAAGAACAAGGGGAAGGAATTTTTTCTACACCTCTCCTTAAGCCCCGACCTCGGGGAGAGGGAAACTGTGGACAATACAAATTGAATTCCTCTTGCAGAATCACCCATTCAGTACACATTGAAAGATTCTCTTGGTATAGTGCAAAGTAAATTTAGTTTTCCTTCCCCCTCCTTCCTATGTCCAGTCTTGTTAAATTAGTAACGTGGGTGCTTGGCGTTGTCCTGCTCCTCACCGGTATTCTCGGTTTTATCATGCCATCGCCACTTCTCGGGCTCTTTGAAGTGGACACAATTCATAACGTCGTTCATATCCTCAGCGGACTTGTCGCTATTTTCGCCGTATCATCCGGTGCTTCGTACGCTCGGATGTTCCTGATTGTGTTCGGAATTGTCTACGGCATTGTTGCAATCCTTGGTTTCGTCAATGCAGGTAACATTTTCCTCTTCACGGTGAACGCCGCAGATAACTACCTGCACACAGCAATCGCCGTCGTTTGTTTGGCAGTAGGATTTGGTAGCAAGAAATGATCAACCGCAGTTGATCACCTCGGCGCAGTCCAGAGACGAAGCCGGGTAATAGTCGTGATAACGAAAACAGATGCCCTGTGGCATCTGTTTTTAAATATGAAAATTCAATCGAAAACATGTAAGACAAATTCACTTCTCCGGTCTAAGGATGCAGAAACGTTTTTTCGTTTCCTATTTCCTTCCCCCACATCCTCATGGATACGATTCATCATCACGACATCGACAGTTCGTCATCATCGGCAATGACCTTCATAGTCGCAATCTTTGCCATCGTCGTCATTGCGGGCTTTGCGCTCTATGAATTTAACATGTTGCCGTTCAAGACGACAACGAATACGACCAATACAACGAATACCACCAATGAAGCAGCTATCCCGACAGATAGTAGCGGCCAAGGAACCACGGCTTCTGTAGGAATCAATTATTGATCATCACATATCTGGTACACACTTCTGAAACGGACGACAAAAAAAGTTGTCCGTTTTTGATTGCATGAAAATGAAAGTGCACAGAGAATATGGATATGCATGCTTTCCTTACTATCGTCATCGTTCACCTGCTTGGTGTCGCAAGTCCCGGACCTGATTTTGCAATTGTTGTGAAGCAAAGTCTGTCTCAACCAAGGCGCATCGTGATCTGGACCGCGCTCGGCGTTGCACTGGGAATCCTCGTGCATGTGACCTACTGCTTGCTTGGAATTGGGTTAATCATTTCTCAATCAATCTTACTCTTTAACACAATCAAACTCATCGGAGCTGCATATCTGCTCTTCATCGGTTGGAAAGCACTGATTTCGAAACCATCAAATCAAAACTTTCAAAAATCTGAAAAAGCTAATCGCACGATGAGTGTTGCAAAAGCAATTCGGATTGGATTTCTGTGTAATGCCCTGAACCCCAAAGCAACACTGTTTTTTCTCGCGGTCTTCACACAAGTAATTGATTCGCTCACACCTCTGTACATTCAACTCTTCTATGGTCTCTACATGACCGTCGCAACCTTCGTGTGGTTTTCCATCATCGGCACGGCATTCACCACAGATTTTGCGCGCAGATATTTGGACGCAATCCATTCATGGGCAGACAGAGTGATGGGAGTGGTGCTTATCGGACTTGGGTTGAAAGTAGCTTTTTCTGCAAGAAAATAATAAACGAATGGAGTTTTCTCCTCTACACTGCACGCATGATCAAAAAAATACTCCCACTGGCACTACTGCTCCTGACTGCTTGTACGCAAAGTTCAGTGCAAGCACCAAACGTTCCTCCGCCACCCGTTGCGGAAACCCTTGATCACGTCTATCAAGTCGCCGAATATACGATTGAATATCCGAATGCTTTTACTGTGACAGAAAACGATACCTTGATTGCCGAGGAGTTTGAAATACAAGGAACTTCGTTCACATTTCCGGAGTCCTATCGAGCAGGAAATGTTCTTGATGAAGCAAAAGTGCATATCGGATGGCACATCGGCGAGTGCGAAAACGACCACCCCCGAACATCGATGACTACTCTCGGAGGAAACCAGTTGGATAAAAAAGAATGGAAGGGAGCCGCCGCAGGAAACCTCTACGAAGGAATCACCTACACAAAGTACGGATCGCCGATGCCTTCCGCTCCGACAAAATGTCAGAATATGTTACTCACGCTCTACATGCACAGTTGTAACTTGGGCTCCGCTTGTTCAGATGGTCACACGGGGGTGCTCGACAAAAAACCGCTGATTGATATGTTTACGCGGATGCTTGGGACGCTGAAGATTACGGGAATTAGGAGCTGACTTGAAATTTTTACAAGAAAAGCGAAAATATGTGCATGAAGTCCTACGCAGTGATCTTCGACCTCAACGGAACACTCGTTGATAGCGAAACTGCGTATTTTCAGGCGTACAAAGAAGTTCTCAATGATTATGACATTCCATTTACGCTGGAACTCTTCACGGATTATTTCTCGACGCGTGGCAAGAAATTGAAAGACTACCTCGAAGATATTGGTCGCGAAGACATCCTTGAAAAACTGGAAGACATCACGAGGAAGAAAGAAGAAATATTTCAAAACACGATTGCCGAACGGGTCGCCATGATGAATGGAGTGAAAGACATCCTCGATCGTCTTACGATTGAACAAATAATGCTTGGACTCGATTCATCCACGAGCAGAGAAAATATCGATCGCATGCTCACGCATCACGAACTCCGCGATTATTTCGATGCCATTGCTTCGGGTGATATGGATCTGCATGAAAAATATGGAGACGTGAAAAAGAAATCATCTCGCTTGCTGTTTTTAGCAGAAAGTCTGAGATTCGATCCGGTGCGCTGCATTGTGATCGGAGACGCAGAAAAAGACCTGAAAGGAGCAAAGGATATAGGCATGAAGGCAATTGCCGTGCCAAATGTCTATACGAAGAATAATGATTTTTCTCTTGCAGATGCGACATTTGAGTCGCTTGAAGAGTTAGACAAAAAGATCATGGAGAAAATAATAGAAGACTAGTAAAAAGCAATATTTCGCGTACCATATTCGCGGTCACGGGGCGTAGCTCAGTTGGCTAGAGCGCCTGCTTTGGGAGCAGGAGGCCGCGAGTTCGAGTCCCGCCGCCCCGACCATCATCATTAATAAAAGTAGCGTAGAATACGCTCATGCACTGCACCGTCCTCCTCCATTCCCGCTCCGCAGGCATTTCCGGCGGGCTTACGTATGACACCGGTGATTTTGATGTAAAGGTGGGGATGCTGGTCACGGTGCAACTTCGAAAGAAATCACTGGAGGGACTTGTGATAGAAGTAAAGGAAGATTCAGAAAAAGAAGAAGCGTATTCATTGAAAACTATTGAAGGAATAATCGGCACAGAAGTAATCCTCTCTGAACCACAATTACAAACATTGCGATGGATGGCGGAGTATTATTTCTGTTCGCTGAGGAGTGCCGCGACACCGTTTTTGCCATCGACTGCGTGGAAGGGGTTGCTGCCGAAGAAGGAGAAGGAAGAAAAAAAGAGAAAGGAAAAAAGTGTCACCCTGAGCACGGACGAAGGGCGACACGCTCCTGATAGTAGTCATGGTTCGTCTGTGCTCACCATGACACCTCATGACAATGACACGCTTCAGATCACCCTCTCCCCTCTCCAACAAACCACCTACGACGAAATGAAAAAGGATGCGCGAACGTCGTTGCTGTTTGGTATTACGGGAAGCGGAAAAACGGAGGTGTATGCGAAGATGATTCATGATGCAATGATGAATGGAAAGGAATCTATTTTCCTTGTTCCGGAAATTCTTCTTACCGAGCATACGATCCATCGCCTCGAACAATTATTTCCGCGCAACGTGATCGCTGTCATTCACAGTCGACTCACGGCAAGTGCACGAAAAAAAGAATGGATGAGAATTAGAAACAGCGAAGTGAAATTAATTATCGGATCGCGCTCGGCGCTCTTTGCGCCATGTCCGAATCTTGGATTAATTGTGATCGATGAAGAACATGAATGGACATATAAAAATGAACAAACACCGAGGTACCACGCGCGCGAAACTGCGGAGGCGCTCTGCAAATTTTCCGGAGCGAAATTAGTTTTGGGAACTGCGACGCCTTCACTCGAAAGTTGGGCGAAGGTGAAAAGCGGAGAGTATCAGATGAGTCGACTTCCGGAACGTTACAAAAATCAGGCATTGCCAACGGTACGCGCGATTGATCTCGCAACTGTGAAATTTGGCTCACGGTACCCATTCTCCCCTCCTCTGCTTGAAGCAATTGAAGAACGACTCAAGCGCGGAGAACAATCAGTTCTCTTTCTCAATCGCCGCGGAAGCGCAACGTCTGTCCTGTGTCTCAATTGCCGCAGAAGACTGACATCGCCAGCATCCAATTTACCATTCACACTCCACGAAGATTATAAAAAACGTCCGTACCTGCTCGATCACTTCACAGGCATCCGCGCAGAACTTCCTGCAGAGTGTCCTCACTGCAAAGGTCATCAATTGTTTCCGGTCGGAGCCGGCACACAGAAGATTGAAGAAATTCTCACGACAACTTTTCCAGCTGCACGAATTCTCCGCGCAGATAGCGACACGTTGCAATCGCCGGAAGACATGCGCACGCTTCTCCAGAAAATGCGCGACCGTGAAGCGGATATTCTGCTTGGCACACAGTCTGTCGTGAAGGGACTTGATCTTCCGGAGGTCACCCTTGCGGTTGTGCTCGTCGCAGATGTGGGAATGTCTCTCCCCCACTTTCGCGCAGGGGAACGCGTTTTTCAATTGCTCACACAGCTCACAGGTCGCAGCGGCAGAAGCAAAGCGGGTGAGGTGATCGTCCAAACATTTCGTCCAGACTCGGTGGAAGTCCAAGCTGCTGCGCAGCACAGAACGGAAGACTATTTGAATACAGAACTCACTCTCCGAGAGCAACTGCACTATCCCCCATCTGTCCCGATGATTCGATTCATCGTAAGAAATCTCGGTGCGGAAAAAACTGCGAAGGCACTGCATGCAGATCTGCTTCGAAACATTCACGATCGATCTTTGAATGCGCAAGCAATGGTCGCACCGACACTCTTTGGAAATGGTACCGTGTGGCATGTACTTTTGCGTGGAGAAAATATCCGATCCCTACTGCCGCATGTTGATCTAAAGGATGTTGTTGTGGATATTGATCCGATTGAGTGTTTATAAAAAAATAAAAAAGTGTACACTTCACATCACTCTTCCACCCTTCCACTATGACTCGCCGCACAAAAATACTTTCTCTGCTCCTCACGCTCGCAGCAACAACAGGCGTGGCCTTTGCTGCTGAAGTAAAACCCAATGAAGTCATGACGAAAATATTTGGTGGAGATCGATATGTGTTCGGACAAATCGTATCGCTTGACGACGAATCTCCCAAAGATGTAATGGTTTTAGGAACATCCGTCAGCATTGCCTCTCCTGTTACCGGCACGGTGCAGGCGGCAGGCAGAACAGTTGTGATAAACGCTCCCATAAAAGGAGGCGCGCGCATTGGCGCGGAAACGGTGGAAATTAGCAAAAATATTGATGGAAACCTCATCGTTGTGGGGAAAGCGGTTCACATCGCAAAAAATGTCGTGATTGGCGGAAGTGTGCTTCTGTTTTCGGGGGAAAGTGCGGTGATTGATGGAACCATCAACGGCAATCTCGAAGCATATGGAGAAGCAGTGTCTCTGAATGGCGCTATCCTTGGTAATGCGGATATACAGGTGCAGTCACTGGCTCTGAAAGGAACTGTGTCAGGAGACTCCGTGATTGCTGCCGAGACATTTGACGTAGAACCAAGTGCAAGCATTGAGAAAAATCTGAGGTATTGGCAGGCACTTGGCGTTCGTGATTTTGGTGCGATGGTAAAAGGAAAGAGCACCTTCGACCCAACTCTTGCTCACGAAACATCACAAAGAGTGGAATCCGCCGGCCTGATTGCAGGCGTGTTTGCAGCATTTAGTATTTTCTCTATTTTCTCTGCAGCGCTGATGCTGGGACTTCTCCTCTTCTTCACAAAAACTTTGTTCAGAGATTCCGCAAAATTCCTTCTCGGTAATACAGGGAAAAGCTTCCTGATCGGTATTATTTATTTCTTAGTCACTCCGATCGCAGCGCTGCTTCTGATGTTCACCTTCATCGGTATTCCACTTGGGCTCGCTGTGTTTGTGCTCTACGTCGTCAGCATCTTCTTTGCACGCATCATGACAGCAATGGTGTTTGCACGTCTCATTGAACTAAAGTACAAAAAGAAATGGTCGAACATGGTTGTGTTCTTTGTCTCTCTCGGCCTCTACATCGCTCTGAAAATTATTGGAGCTGTTCCATTCGGCTGGGTCGTTCTCTTGGTTCTTGTTGCAGGTGGATATGGATCGCTGCTGAAGATGAAGTATGAGAGGTATGTGAAGGTGATGTGATCCGCTAAATGGAACGTGTCGCCCTTCGATACCCTTCGTCATGCTCAGGACAGGCTCCAACGTGTCATCCTGAGTGTTTTTTGCTCGAGCAAAAAATGTATCGAAGGATTGACACGTTTTCACTCAGGGTGACACCCTTTACTTGCTAGACCGTATCCCATGCAACGCAATCCCCGCTGCCACAGCCACATTGAGCGATTCTTTTTTTCCAAGCATGGGGATCATCACCACGCTGTCACACAGATCCAAAATCTTCTCAGGAACTCCCTCCAACTCATGCCCGACAACCAGACACACTTTGTTTGAAGGAACGTAGTCAACGATATCAACTGCATTTTTTGTGATCTCCAATGCCACAATACTCCATCCTTGCTTTTTCAATTTTTCTAAGACCGGCAAAGGATCAACGAGCTGTTCCCACTTCACAAAATCCTCCGCCCCAATCGCAGTCTTCGTAATTTCTTTTCGTGGAGGCGTTCCCGTGTACCCACACAAATAAATCCTCTCAACTCCACACGCATCAGCGGTTCGGAAAAAAGATCCGACATTCCACAGCGAGCGGACGTTAAATGCCAGTAAGCGGATTTTTCGTTTCATGCCAGTGGAAGAATCTTGATATCACCGTGCAACGCAATCGGATGCATGGCATATAGTTCATCAGAATACGAACAATCCGGAATCTCATGCAAAATATAGATGGGTTTATCGAGCACATGCGCAAAAGCCATTTCGATCAGTGTATTCGGACCGATATAATTTTTCTGACCGTTTTTCTCAGTGTTCACAATCAGCACTGCATCCGCCTGTTCGATCTCATGAAAATAATTTTTGAAGACATTGAATGTAATTTTCTCATCTTTGCTCTCAAGTAGATTTTGCCCTTTCGCATGTTCCGCAATATTTTCTGGAACAATGACGTCATGTCCCTTGTTTTGAAGTTCTTTGGAAACCTCAATCACATTTGCCGAAGCCGACATACTTCCACAAAGTACAATGCGCATACGTACATACTACTGAAAAAAAATCCCAAAAGAAGCTAGTTCCTAACTCCTAACTCGTAACTCCTAAGTCCTATCCATCAAACCTTCATCACCTCTTCCTCCTTCTTCTTCCTCACCTCATCAATCTGCTCATTCGCCTTGTCCACAGCCTTTTGAAGCTGAGATTCGAGAGACGTGCGAAGTGTTTCATTGGGATCCTGCTTGATCGCATCATGCGCTTTCTGCCGATTTTGACGGACAGAAATGCGAGCATCTTCGGCAAGTTTATGCACCAATTTCTTCATCTGCTCGCGACGTTCCTCTGTCATCGGCGGGAGAATAATTCGGATCAGCGAGCCATCGTTTGTCGGATTAATACCAAGGTTTGACTGCTGAATCGCCTTGTCAATCGCTTGCAGAATTGTTCTGTCCCACGGCTGAATCACGATTGTCTTTGCATCCTGCACACTGATACTCGCCACCGCCTTCATCTGCATCCTATCGCCATACGCCTCGACATCAATGTGTTCGACAAGCGACGCATTCGCACGACCGGTCTGCAATTTTCCATACTCCGCCTGCAAAAAATGAAGAACTTTTTCGGTATCAGCCTCAAAGCCGGAAATGCGTTGATCGGACATGCGGAAAGAATACCGATGAAGGAGTAATTGAGCAAGAATGGGCGAGGAACTAGGAGTTAGGAACTAGCTGCTAGCTTCTATTAGGAATTTTTCTTTAACATACTAAAATTTCCAAACAAAAAGCTTGAAAGCTATTTCCTAGATCCTAATCCGTACTCCTAAACAGTCACCAACGTCCCAATCTCTTCCCCCATCGCCGCGCGCATCAGATTTTTTTCGTCTGTGAAATTAAACACTCTTATCGGCAGTTTTTGATCCTGACAGAGGCTAAACGCTGACTGATCCATCACATTCAAATGCTTATCGAGTGCCTCCTGATACGTAATTTCTGTGTACATTTTCGCGTCCGGGAATTTATTTGGATCTTTGTCGTAGATGCCATCCACATTTGTTGCCTTGAGAACAACGTCACAATTGAGTTCGAGTGCGCGGAGTGCGGCAGCAGAGTCTGTGGTAAAAAATGGATTTCCCGTTCCTCCAACACAAATCACAATACGATTTTTTTCGAGGTGACGAATGACGCGACGACGGATGTAGGGCTCTGCGAGCTGCGGAACCTGAATCGCAGATGCAACGCGGCAGTAGGATCCCATTGCTTCGAGCGCAGCCTGCAGCGCGACTCCGTTCATAATCGTCGCAAGCATTCCCATCGCATCACTGGCCGTGCGTTCAATGCCGCTATCGGTCGTATCCCGAAATCTCCAGATATTTCCACCACCAACCACAATCACCATCTGAATCCCCTTCTTCGACACATCCATAATCGACTGCGCAACACGGTGGAGTGTCGGCTGATGAATCCCCTGCCCCTTACCGTCTTTGGAAAGAGACTCGCCGGAAAGTTTCAGCATAATGCGCTTATAGGTCATGGGGAGGGAGGGAGATTAGGTAAGTTAAGTGGGTCGGGTTGAGAAGGTTCAGAGGGTAAGGAAGGTACGGGAAGTATGGGAGGTTGTGAAGGTTCTGGGGTTGTTGAAGGCGAAGATGCCTCTGACTTTGTCTCGTTCTTTTTAGCAGAACGGCGCACCTTGTGCCAGCCACGAAGGAGGAATTGTAGAATCTGATGCCACGAGTGCCGTAAATTTTTCAGCTGTCCAAACGCAATGTCTCCGATGATCGGTATATATTTCTGTTCACCCTGCGCCGCCGCAAGGAATCCAAAGACACAGAGTCCTAAAATAAGTAATTCCAAAAACTGTCCGACAAATGGAATGGGCCACACCACCACACTCAGCGCAAAAAGCACCGTCGCCTGCTTTGCATGAAACTGCGCAAACGAAGAATCCCTTTTCCAAAGCAGCACCACCACAGAAAGCACCCACGCATAACTCAGTGCAGCAATATCCTTATTTTGCTCTACATCGGACTTGGGGAGCGTAGCCGGAACGAGGGGTTGGTTTTGAGTTTCATCCATCCTGAGTATTATAGCAGATTTTGTAGAAATTTGCCGTAGATTTATTGCTTGTTCCACTCCACCGCCAACCACACACAATCCGTATCCGCAAAGTACCGATGCCAAGGGTATAGGTGATCCTGTCCGCAAAAGGGTTCATGCGTGAAGCCGGGCGTCATCAAGATATCTTCATACATCGTACTCGAATCTTTTGTGTGAAATTTTTGCATATGTCCCGTGCCCCAGATCTGCGTATGAATTTCCAGAAAATCGTGTTCGTTATGAATACCACAATCAGTACCGGCCGCTGCAAACCAGAGGTTGAATGATACGTTGCCGATCTTTTCCTTCTTCGATCGCCAAAGTTTTGTTTCGCTTAAATGTGGCAATGGAAAAATATCATGCACATGTGTCCATTCTTTCATCAAACGATCTCGATCTGGCAATGATTCCAAAGCAGAAAATCCGGACACAGAAGTGATCGAAATCATTTTGCCGGCATGTGGAATGGTGACTTGATTGAAAATGGACGAAGAAAGTGGCTGCAAAATCTCCGAGTCAACGTGAGCGGCAGTATCATTAATATTCAAAAGAATCGTCGGCTCCCGCACTTCCATATTTTTCACATTTTCCAAAAGATCAACGGTGAAGTTTTTGTCGGAGAATGAGAGGCGGCGCATGTGTGGAGCATACTCCAAAAAAAGATCGTGGTTTACCACCCCTCGACCGTGAGCTCGGGGTCGAACGGTGAGTGAGCAGTACTGAGCGCAGCGAACTGCGAAATGTTTTGTGTGTTGTTTTGTTGGGCAGTTCGACTTCGTGCTGCGGCACTCCGCTCACTGTCATTCGATTCGCTCGCTAAAAGAACTCGTGGTTTACCATGAGTGAGCAGTACTGAGCGCAGCGAACTGCGAATCGAATGGTGCCCCGGATAGGAATCGAACCTATGACCTACAGCTTAGAAGGCTGCCGCTCTATCCAACTGAGCTACCGGAGCATGGATCAAATGTAGAATGTAAAATGTAGAATGTAAAATGGACAATTGAGGATTCTATCTTACTCCTCTTCACCGTCTACATCCTCTCCCCCCTCACAAAAGAAATGTCTTATACAGTTGTCTCCCGACAAGGAATCCGGAAAGTGCAATAAAGACATAAAGCGTTACGGCATAGCCGGATGTCATTTGCGGGGCGGCGGCGTGGAGCAGGGTGATGTCCAAACAGTCCATCGTGCATCGACCTTTGCCGTTCTCTGTTCCATCATCACATTGTTCGTCGGTATCGATAACACTGTCTCCGCACTTCGCAGGCACACAGTTTAGGCGACAGGCATCGGACATCTCATCTGAATTGTCTTCACCCGCGTCACACAGTTCTCCAAAGTTTGTGTCATTGATCCGGTCTCCACAGCGCGGCATCAGACATTTCATACTGCAGGAATCGGGCGTGGTATCGGAATTCCTCGAACCGTCATCACATTCTTCACCGGGCTGCAACACACCATCACCGCACAGACTTTCTTTGCACACGGCCGTGCAGCCATTGCCAATGGTGTTATCTTTTGTCCCATAGTCACAATCTTCCCCTGTGTCACGCACGCTGTCTCCGCAAGACGGAAGTTTACAGTTCATGCGACACGCACCGCGGATAAAATCGGAATTCTTCGCACCATCATCACACTCTTCACCTGCCTGCTGAAATCCATCACCGCAGAGTGACGCTGTGAACCATCCGGATTGTTGACTCTGCACTGAGACCGGATTGTAAACGGAAGGATTCACGACAATTGTGCTGTTTGTTTTGATTGTTGTCGGAAAGAGGGACTCGACACTTGTGTAGTTGGGCGCAATGTATTGACCGGACGGAAGCTGCGTCGACATCATCGGTGATTGTGTCTGAGAGGAAGGCGGAACAATCCAAACAGTCTGCATGGGGGGATTCTGAAGAGAAGAAACATCCGTGGCCTGACAAGCAGGAAGATTTTGCAGCATGCAGCCGCCGGAACAGCCGCCAAAATCGTCACACACGGGCATCGAGCAACTGAGTCCGCACATCGGTGCTGTGAAGAGGAATCCATCTGCCGACCGAGTCGGCTCACACTGCTCTCCGCGCCCGAATTGGACAACGCCATCTCCACAAAAGGTCGTGTGACACCAGCGATCACACACACCGTTCAAACCGTTATACAGTCCATCGTCGCACTGCTCATCGTTGTTCAGCACACCGTCTCCGCATCCCTGTGGAGGAGGAAGTCGCGTGATCACCGGTGCTTGATATTGATTGTCACTAGAGTCAATGCCACTCGACGCGATGCCTGTTTGAATATTACAAGCAAGTGAGCAACTGCTATTCAGTGACGGCTCACACACTTCGTACGTTCCATCTCCATTGGGAGCCTGCACTGTTCCATCGCCACAGGTTGTTTTTTGGCACGATGTCGTACACGGTTTCGTACTCCCGTTATTCGATCCGTCATCACATGCCTCTCCAGCCGTAGCATTCGTCGTGCTATCGCCACAGCTCACGGTCGTACAGTCGCTGTCGCATGTCACTGTTTGTCCTCCGTCATCACACTGCTCCGCTCCTGCCATGATACTGTCTCCGCACCCTGTTGCACAGACACTCGGTGTCGTGCCGCTGCAATTATAACCGGATTCGACCGTACAGGTGGAGGAACAGCCATCGCCATTATCCGTATCCGCATCATCACACGCTTCTGATCCTGCTTTGACGCCATCACCACACGTTGTGGAGCAGGTACTGGGTGCAGTGCCGCTACAACTGTAACCGGATTCGACTGTACAGGTCGCCGAGCAACCGTCGCCGGCAGTGGTATTGGTATCATCACATCCTTCCGACCCCTTCTTCAGTCCGTCACCACAGATCGTCGTACAACTTCCGGCACCTACTCCCGTACACGTCCATCCGGTTTCTTGCGCGCAGACTGCGGAACACCCGTCACCATTGGTGGTATTGCTATCATCACACGTTTCACTGCCATGTTTCGCTCCGTTGCCACAGATAGCGGAACACACACTGGGAGTATTTCCTATGCAACTCCATCCCGATTCAATGGTACATGAGTTGGTACATCCGTCTCCGGATGTTGTCGCATTGGAGTCGTCACAATCCTCATCCGTGACTTTCGTTCCGTTTGGTACACCACCCTGACATCCTACTTCTCCTGACGGATACCCAAAAGCGATTGTTGTTGTCATCGAGAAAGTCGGAGGCGCATCCTTGTGGATTTCCACTTGTGCCTGCTTCCAGAACAGCATCAACATGAATGCTCCGCAGAGCAGCGTAAAGGCCGTTGTAAGGATGTGTGTTTTTTGCATGAAAAATCCTGTCATTATAGCATTCTTTGACAATTTTTTCCACGACAATGATATGCAGAGATAGGAAATTGTGCTACAATACACATGAATACACATTTCCCCAATGTGAACATGCGACTCACGAAGATTATTTGTACACTCGGACCTGCTTCCAATTCCACCGAAAACATCTTCGCGTTGCATAAAGCAGGAATGGACATAGCCCGCATTAACTTTTCGCACGGCGATGCATCCACGCACCTCGCAACCATCCGTGCAGTCAAAGAAGTGAATAAAAGTAAGGGTTGCACCATTGCGCTGATGCTCGATACAAAAGGCGCGGAAATTCGCACGGGAGAAGTGACGACACCCATCGAGATCGTAAAAGGTCAAGAAGTCGTGTTTTCTCCGACTCCCCTTCCGAAGGAAACTCGACCTGTGATTCTGGTGAACTACGACAAACTTGCAGTCGATGTGCTGAAAGCTGAAAGTATTTTGCTCGATAACGGCGTGATGTCTTTTGAAGTTGTCTCTACCGGAAAAGACGGAACCGTCGTCGCACGCTCACACGACACAGGTCATATAGGATCCCGCCGCCACATCAATCTGCCGGGCGCAGACATCAGTTTGCCGTCGATGATGAAAAAGGACTGGAGTGATTTGGAACTCGGGATCGAGGAAGAGATGGATTACGTCGCACTTTCCTTTATCCGCACCGCCGACGAAATGCGCGAAGTGTCGGCATTTTTAAAAAAGAACAACAGCACAATGCGCACCATCGCAAAAATCGAGACACGGCAGGCAGTTGCGAATATCGACAGCATTATCGACGCATCGGACGGAATCATGGTCGCCAGAGGTGATTTGGGCGCCGAAATGCCGTTTGAAAAGATTCCTGCTATCCAAGATATGATCGTTGAAAAATCCAGACAAGCGGGAAAACCGGTGATTGTTGCGACGCAGATGCTCGAAAGCATGATCGAAAATCCCATGCCCACACGCGCAGAAGTGACGGACGTCGCGCATGCGGCTGTCACGCGCGCAGACACGACAATGCTTTCTGCCGAAAGTGCCGTCGGGAAACACCCGATAGAATCCGTTTCTGCCATGGCGCGTATTTTGGAGGAAACGGAAAGTCATCAATCCTCTGAAAGCCATCACGATATTTTCTGTGCACTTGGAGAACGTTCCGCCCTTGCGGACGCCGCTGTCAGCATGGCGCTTTCCGTGAAATCACCGGCGATCATCGTCCTCACGCGGACGGGGAAAACTGCACAGGCTGTCAGTCATTTTCGCTCCAATCTGCCGATCATTGCGATGACGGAATCCCCTGCCGTCGAACGCGCACTCCAGATGTTTCATGGTGTACGTACCTTGCACGTTGACTTTGATATGGATCCGGAAACGACGATCGAACGCGCATTGGAAGCATTGAAGAAACTACCGTTCCTGAAAAGCGGACAAAAAGTTGTCGTGATCTCTGATACGAAATCACGAACCGGATCCGTTCACACAGTACATATCAGGATGATTCCATGATGACGGTTTAGGAGTTAGGAGTTAGGAGTTAGCTTTTAAGCTTCTAAATGGAAATAATTTGATGCGAGGATTCATAGAAATTTCGTAAAAAAATTCCAAACTAAAGCTAGATCCTAGATCCTAATTCCTAGATCCTAATTCCTAATTCCAATCCCTCCCTCCACATACTGCGGTCCCTTTGCCGGAATCATCTCCTGCACTCGCGGGTCTTGTTGCAGTTGTTCGAGTGCTTGCTGCTGCGCAATTTGCATATTTTGTACTTCTTCAGTGAGAAGTAACTGCGACCGCTGACGTTCGAGTGTGCGGAGCCGATAACCCTTTGTCGCGTTTGCGTTTTCGTGAAACAGAATCATCAACGCAAGGATGAGAATAAGTGACCCGATCGCCACCATCAGGAGCATTGTGCTTTCATCGACAAGCGACCCGAGAGACGAACGATTCGTTACCGCGGATTGCTGTTTGAATGGATTGGAAAATCGGATCATGCAAAAACAGTCTACCAACTTCAGGACACTTTGCGAATCACTCGAAACTTTGCACTGCGCGCACGCGGATTACGCTCAATCTCTTCATCCGACGGCATGACGGATTTATGAGTGAGTAATTCAAACGGTGCGGCAATCGCAACTTTTCCGGTGATGTCGTCTTTCACCGGTGTCGTGAGAGAACGAAACGTGTGCTTCACCATTCGGTCTTCGAGCGAATGAAAGCTGATGACACCCATCCGCCCCCCAATTGCGAGTAATGTTGGGCCCACTCTCAGTAATTCCTGAAGCGAACGTAATTCATCATTTACCGCTATCCGAAGAGCCTGAAACACCTGCGGCATCAGTGACTTTGCTTTGAATCCAAACGTTTGCTCAACGATTGCTTTCAGGTGAAACGTTGTAAGGACATCCGATCCGGCGAGAGTTTTTGCAAGCCTTTTTGCTTGCGGATACAGCTCGCCAAAACCACGAAATATTTTTGTGAGAGCATCTTCATCAGAAGTTTTGATCAATTGAGATGCCGTAATGCCCGATGTTCGATCAAAGCGCATATCAAGCGGCGCATCGGTCCGAAAACTAAATCCCCTCTCGGGGTCATCAAGGTGTGGTGAACTGAGTCCAAGATCCGCAAAAAGAATATCAAGAGGTGGGAATTCCAAATCTGTAATCTGCCCAAAATTGAGATGACGGAGTTCCATGCGATTGTCAAAATCTAAAAGTACTTCATGCGCCTGCTCCAAATTTTTCGAGTCAGCATCGAGTGCAAACAATTTTCCGTTTGGCGCCGTCATTTCTAAAAATCTTTTCGCATGTCCCCCGAGCCCCAGAGTCACATCAAGCAACGTTTCATCGGACATCGGAGCGAGCAATTGCATCACTTCCTTTTCCAATACCGGTGCGTGCGTGAAGGACTGATTCATGTGTCTGCAAGTGTATGGGATGTGCTGAAAGCATCCAAGAATATCATCTGAATACAATTTGTGCTCGAAGTTGGAATAATAATCGTAAAGTTAAGAGAATCGACGAATTGTAATCATTCTATGGTTGACAAATATTCAAATATAGGTATGATATTTTGCTTTGCATCATATTTTGCTAGCTCTCTTCGGCATTGTCGTTGCAACGTCCTCCGGTGGAAGCAATGACCAGCAACTTCCGATTGACGTAAGTGCGTGGACTCCGGAAATTCACGATCGATTTGTTGCAGATACAAAATCCAATATTGGGTACATCGTCCATGAAAAGGGCGGATTTACGATGTTCCGTATCGGTTCCGGTCAAAGAAAAATTGTGAATTACATGAGTCGTACGTACGACGCCGCGACACCTTCAAAAAAATGGACTGTGCTTTCAACGACAATTCAAACTGACCAAGACAGTTTTGGGAAAGAAGGACACTTTTTACGACTGTACGATAACAAAGAATACACAGCGTACGGAATCCACACGACAGACAACATACAAAAAATTCTCTCAGCAGATGATCGATACAAAAGTTTCGGCTGTGTCCTTGTTTCAGAACAAGTGCTATCCATTCTCATGAAGACATACACATTAAACAACAACACATTGGATATCGTTACAATCGAGGAAATAGAGGCAGCACAATAAGAAATTGCATGAAAAAATGCTTTTGATACTATGCGAAATAGTATCTCCTTCCTTCCACACACATGAACTATTACATTTCAGTATTAAAAAGATATGCAGTTTTTTCTGGACGAGCAAGGCGAGCAGAGTATTGGTATTTCGTTTTATTTAACGCAATTGTCGGTATTGCGATCCAAATCCTTTTCACAGTTCTTGCCACAGTTGCTCACAACAAAAACATAGCAAATATTGCATTTTTATATACGTTGGCAGTGTTGATTCCTTCCTTTGCAGTCGCTGTACGACGACTCCATGACACAAACAGAAGTGGGTGGTGGATGCTCATCAGCTTGATTCCTTTTATTGGTGTCGTCGCTTTGTTTGTATTCATGCTTCTCGACAGTCAAACAGGATCGAACAAGTATGGCCCGAACCCCAAGGAGCTACAAACTGCCTAAGGTAGTATTTTGACCTAGCAAGAATACACTCCCTAGCCCTATACTGGCGCGGCTTTGGAGAGGTGGCTGAGTGGCCGAAAGCACCACACTGCTAATGTGGTGAACGGGTAAAACCGTTCCGAGGGTTCGAATCCCTCCCTCTCCGCCACGTCGTTCGCGAACGACGTGGCTCCGCCACTTCCCTGTTCTGCGCGACGTGGCTCCGCCATTCAAAGTACTTCCTTCAATATGTGGTACTTCTACGTCCTTCAAAGCTCAAAAGATTCAAACTATTTCTACAAAGGATCAACAAACGATTTGAAGAGAAGATTGCAACAGCATAATGATTGTGAGGTTTTTTCTACAAAGCCTTATAGTCCTTTTAAACTTGTATATTTCGAAGCATATGTAAGTGAACATGGTGCTCGCATTCGTGAAGCTTCAGTAAAAAAGAGTGGCTCAGTTTCTGTTCCATTACTTAAAAGAATACGAGAAAGCCTTACATGAACAGACGTGCGAAAGAATAATTCCTAATGTATTGTTATCGCAATGTCCTCCACCTCCATCATCGGACTCGATCTCGGCGGAACCAAAATTCATGCAGGTCGCTACGATGCACAAACGGTGGAATTGATTGCGGAGGAAAAGATTGCAACAGATGCGGAGGCAGGATTTTCAAAGGTGTTGCAGGATTGTATTGACTTGATCAATCGCCTTCGTACCGATGATACAACTGCGGTGGGAATTGGCATTCCCGGACTCATTCATCAGCCGGAAGGAGTCGTGATCCGCACGCCGAATATTCCGCACAGTGAAAACTTTGCAGTGAAAAAAGAATGCGAAAAACAATTGAAATTGCCTGTGACTGTCGAAAATGATGCACGTTGTTTTGCCCTTGCAGAAGCCATTATGGGAGCAGGAAAAGGAAAACGTGTTGTGATCGGAATGACGATTGGGACGGGTGTCGGTGGTGGAATCGTGATCGATGAAAAAGTTTTTCATGGGTCGCACGGATTTGCCGGGGAGATCGGACACATGCTACTGATGCCTGGCTCACCCCCCTATGAAACAGATGACAATCGCGGCGACATCGAACAATTCATTTCCGGCACCGCCATGGGCAAGCGCTGCACCGCCGCAAAACGTCCGGAGGATTACATGCAGGGTGAAGTCTGCGCATTTTTACAACCTCAAGTCTTTCGTGAAGTAGCCCAAGTGATCGCAAGTCTCACGTACATGCTCGATCCAGATATTGTGGTACTTGGAGGAAGTGCTGGGAAATCACTAAAACCACATCTGAGTAAAATTACAGAGGAATTGAAACAGTGGACAATGGCGGGAACTCCTTTGCCGGAGATTGCGGTAACGGCACTCAGTCATCCGGGGGCGATGGGAGCGGCGTTGGTAACACTATAAGGAATCCTTAAATTGAGAATTTAGTGATACCACACCGGCCGATTAGCATTCTCGTTCTGCACATTAACATCATCACCAACTCCGCTTTCATCATCACGTCGTTCAAACCATGGTTTTGGAGATTCTGGGAATATTTCCTGAAACTCTTCTTTAGTTAGAGATCCTCCTGCGGCGTGAACGCGACTCGTGACATCCTGAAGGAGACTATCTATAAATACAGCCCGTCTAGGATCTAGTGCATGAGCGCTTGCTAAAATATTTGCACTTTCTTCCAAAGATTGTGCGTGACCTCTATTATCGAGTGGTGACATAATTGAAAATGAAAAATAAGGCTTCATTTTAAACCGTTTATTTAGTGTGTCAATGTCACTTCCAATCCGAATGAAACGCTCCCTCCTTATCCATCCTCTCAAACGTATGCGCCCCAAAGAAATCTCTCTGCGCTTGAATCAAGTTTTGTGGAAGTCTTTCTGTGCGGTACGCATCGAAATACGAGAGCGACGCGCTCATTGCGGGTAGTGGAATTCCTCGAAGAGCACCAAGTGCGACAATCAATCTCCACTGAAGCTGTGCATCAGGTGAAAATTTATTGCGGATGAATGTCGCTGCGGTCGGATCCCCTGCAAACATTTTTTGATAGTGCTGCAGCAGTGTACTGCGGATGATGCATCCTCCGCGCCAAATACGAGCAATTTCGGACATATCGAGATTCCAATTATGCTCCTTGCTTGCGGCTTCGAGGAGCTGAAATCCCTGCGCATACGCATTCGCAACCGAGAGTGAAAGTGCTGTGCGCACTTGAGCGATGAGATCTGCCATGTCTTCGTGCGGCTGCACCGATAGCGGTGATGATTTTGATTGCTCCACGCGGAAAGCTTTTGCAGAGGAAATAATGCGCGCATCGACCGCCGCAGTAATGGTTGGAATCGCAACTCCATAATCCAGTGCAGCATTCGTCGTCCACTTCCCAGTCCCCTTTTGGCCGGCAGCGTCTTTGATCAGATCCACCAAACTTTTTCCTGTATCCGCATCCATTTTGCGCAGAACTTTCTCCGTAATTTCAATGAGGAACGATTGCAACATGTCCGATTGATTCCACGCCGCAAACACATTTGCCAGTTGATCGTTCGTGAGAGATGATTCGCGTTTAAGCAGATCGTATGCCTCGGCAATCAACTGCATAATTCCATACTCGATCCCATTATGAACCATCTTCACAAAATGCCCGCTGCCGCCCTCACCAATGTACGCAACACATTTTCCATTTGCACCATCGGAAGCTGACATACTTTCAAGCAGTGTTTTGAGGATTTCAAACGCTTCCTTCGATCCCCCGGGCATCATACTTGGCCCAAGTAACGCACCTTCTTCTCCACCACTCACACCCATTCCCACAAAGTGAATCCCCTTCTCAGCCAACTCTTTTGTGCGGCGCTCGGTATCGTGATAGTGACTATTGCCGGCATCGATGACGATGTCATTGGCTACCAGCCCCGAGCCACCAGCCTCCAGTAATTCCTTGATCATCTCATCGACTGCTTCACCCGCCTTCACCATCAGCACAATTGCCTTTTGACCGGTGAATGCTTTCAGAAAATCGTCGATGGTGTGAGCAGCAATGAAATCACCTTCTCCGCCGTGCGCAGCCATAAACGCATCTGTCTTTTCAGTCGTTCGATTGAAAACAATCACCTGCGCACCATTCCTCGCAGCATTGCGAGCGAGGTTTGCGCCCATTGTGCCGAGACCAATCAGACCCAGTTGCATGAATGAAAATCTAGCTCATTCACTGTCATAACTAAAGGTCATTTGGTTCTTTGTCGCTAGTTTCAACCCAATATTTTTTAAGAATTTTGGGCAACACCAACCTGCCTTTTGGATTTCTTTGCAAATTCCAAACTACATCAAAATTTGTATTATTCATACCCCTAAAATGTCTACACCATGTTTCATAGGCCATTTTGCTAGTAGGCAAATAGGTATCTAAATCTTCCTCAATACTTGTAAAATCAGTGTTTGGGATGAAAAGAGTAAGAAATTCATTATTTAATTTAATTACTACTCTCAGTTTCCACTTTCCGTCCGGCTCTTGTGGTAATGGATTAAAACTGACCTGAAGTTCAACTTCTTCCATTGGCAGTGCAACGTCATTGAGAACTCCATAAATCTTCTCATCATACTTATTGGCAGCTCGTACAGACGCAGCATATTGGGGGTCGTTCATGGTTCTATGATTCGCTTCTTGCCCTGCTTCATGATGTTCAGCACTCATAAATTTTTCGTAAATAGTACAACTTAAATATTATAACATATTTATAATAATATGCAATATCTAGTCTTAGCCAAGACTAACTGCTTGAATCACTTCTTACTCACCTTCTCCCAATCCTCCTGAAATTTCTTGATGCCGCTGTCAGTCAACGGATGGTTGGGCAATTTGCTGAAGACATCGAACGGCATCGTGCAAATATGCGCACCGAGTTTCGCAGCATCGACAATATGGCGTGGGTGACGAGTACTCGCAACAAGCACTTCACAATCAAATCCATTCTGCATCCAAATCTCCATAATTTCTGCGATCAGTCCCATCCCATCTTCACTCACGTCATCAAGTCTTCCAATAAACGGACTAATGATGTTTGCGCCGGCCTTTGCGGCGAGTAGTGCTTGTGATGCACTGAAAATCAACGTCGTATTCGTGCGGATCTTCTTGCTGCGGAAATAGCTGAGTGCCTTGAGTCCCTCCGTTGTCATCGGCACTTTCACATAGACGTTTTTATGCCAGCTTGCGTATTGCTCTCCTTGTTTTTTCATTCCTGCAAAATCCGTCGCCGTCACCTGCGCACTCACGCACGGAACATATTTACACATTTCAAGAATCGTCTTTTTGAAGTCTTTCCCTTCCTTCGCTACAAGCGATGGATTGGTTGTGACACCATCGAGCACGCCCCACTCGGCGATCATTTTTACGTGTTCCACGTTTGCGGTGTCGAGAAAGAGTTTCATAGGTGAGGAGGAAAAGAATGATCAAATGATAGCAGAGTCTGTGAATGTCGGTATCATTTCATTATGAAGTTCAAACGAAATACAGCAGTCGGCGTCCTTGCATTGATAACATCATCGTTACTTGTAAGTTGCAGCCAGAAACCAACGTATCAGGTGGAGTTCCCGTTGAATGGAAGTTCTTCAGCATCGTCACAATCTTTGTTGTCCTTGTCTTCCTTGTCGTCTTCGTATTCTTCGCCTTCCTTGTCATCGGAGCCTGCCCTGAGCCTGTCGAACGGGTCTTCCTCGCCTACATCAGTTCACATCGCAGTCCCCTTCGCCTCCCAAGCCCCACTGCTCAATTGGGATCCGCTCCACCAAGAAGCTTGTGAAGAGGCTGCGTTGATATTGGTGCAGCGTTATCTGAATGGACAAGATATCACGCCTGAGCAGATGGAAGAGGAGATTCAAAAATTGGTCGCGTGGGAAACAGGGAACGGATACAAGTGGGACGTCACGATCGGTGAACTTCTGACGATCGCAGAAAAAAATTACCAACTGCACGGACGCATCATCGAAAACGTGACAGCGGAAGATATTCGAAAAGAACTTTCAAATGGTCATCCTGTCATCGCGCCAACCGCAGGACAATTACTCGGAAACCCGTACTTCAGCGGCGATGGACCACCGTATCATATGATCGTGATTATCGGATTTGACGCCAAAGGCTTTATCACAAATGATGTGGGAACGAAACGCGGCAAGGATTATCGATACGACGAAGCAACGCTCATGAATGCAATTCACGATTGGAATGGGAGTGTGGAAACAATCACGAGCGGGGCGAAGCGGGTGTTGGTGATTGCGAAATAGATTGAAAGTTTCAGTGTGAGCTTTCTTCTACTGGATCACAATCGTTGGGATCAAGAGGATCCAACTTATAGTCAAGATCATTAGGACTGCAGCTTGAAACACCAAGAGAGGCCAAACTATCATCGGTAAGACGCAATAATCGGTCTGCAACATTTTTTCGCATTGTTACAAACATTAATGGACTCCCGGGAGTACTGATTGCAGCTTCTGGATCTTGCTCTCTCAACCATGTCATGAATGTTTCTCTGCACTCTGTCCTAACTTTGGCTCCATGCAGGAAGCTTTGATCCTGTGATGGTGGACCCAGTTCAGCTTCTGGTAGGGGAGATGTACCGTCTCTTGAGCAAACAACCACTTGAAGCTCTACAACAGGACTTTGAACATCAACAGACGACATACTAAAAAAGTAAATGAGTAAGGGGATAAAAATATCAGTGTAGGTATAAAAAATCAACATCAATACAACCTCCCCCCAACCGGCACCTCTTCACTTGGCTTCACCAACACCACATTTCCCTCTTCATCCGGAACTCCGAGTGTGAGCACTTCAGAAATGAACGAACCAATCTGCCGCGGAGGAAAATTCACGACGCAGAGAACGAGTCGTCCAACTAAATCTTCAATCGTGTAATGTTGTGTGATCTGCGCGGATGATTTCTTGATTCCGATTTCCGAACCGCAATCGATTGTGAGTTTGTACGCAGGTTTGCGTGCCTCGGGAAAGGTTTCCGCGGAAAGGATTTTACCGACGCGAATGTCGAGTGCCAAAAATTCTTCTATGGTTGCCATACACAGATTATAGCGAATGCGAAAAAAAATGGAGCGGGTGCTGCCGCCACGGGGGGTGGAGGGGTCAGCGGTCGATGGGATTGGCGGCGGAGCGTTTCTTTGGTTCTTTCTTGTCGCCGTTGACAAGAAAGAACATGTCAGAGAAATTTTTTCTACCCCTCTCCCTAACCCCCTCCCCTTGGAGAGGGAAATGGGTATACTCCACCCATGCTCCCCTCCCGCCCCCCACTCAGCTCCCTCATTGGCAAAGATATTCAGGAAGTCCCGATGTCCTTGCAACGTGTTCTTGCTGCAAATTCCGAGGCAACGTGTGTGTGGATCGGTCCCAAAGACGCAGAAAAGTTGTCTGATGCGGAAGAGAAGCAGTACACGCTGGCACATCAGATCATGTGTCACATAGCCATTTCAGCACCCATCGCACATTCATCCGGTCATCCCGGCGGTCCACTCTCTGCATTTACATTTGCATACGCGCTTGGGAAAATTCGTAATCCTCATGTCGATCAACCACTGCGCATCAGTGCGGGACATCTGTCTCTTCTTTCTTACGGACTGCAATGGATGATGGGGCACGAGGGTCATGACGAACGCTTGAAAAATCCACAAGCGATCATTGAAAATTTCCGCATCCCCTCCGGTCTCCCCGGCCACATCGAAGCGGGCATCGGCGATGTTCCATTTGGCACAGGGCCGCTTGGAAAAGGTGTGAGCCACGGAGTTGGCACAGCATTTGGCCTGAAATATCAGAAGAAAGATGGCATCGTGGATGTGCTGATTGGTGATGGCGACGGACAGGAAGGGCAAGTAGCAGAAGCGTTTCGTCTCGCTTCCAAATTAGGTCTTGATAATTTAATAGTGCACGCAGACATGAACGATGTGCAGCTCAGTGATCTCCCAAGCAAAGTCGTCGCATCGGACATGGCAGCAATTGCACACGCCGAAGGATGGAACGTGATCGAAGTGCAAAATGGAAATGATCTTGCGCAAGTTCTCGCGGCCTTGAAACTTGTGAACAAGCCAACAAGACAACAAGACAACAAGCCAACTTTAATCTGCTATTACACGACGATGGGAAATGGTGTGCGCGTCATGGAAGAAGGCTCAAATAGTGGCGCGAAAAACTTTCACGGTGCCCCACTTAGTAAAGAAGAAGCGGAGAAATCATTGAAGGAATTGCCGCCACTGGAGGAACTGACGAATGCATACAAACCTTTCCTCGAAGCCGAAAAGAAGCGATATATTTCTGGGGTACCAACAGAAACAGATCTACTCCTCACATGGAAAATTTCTTCTGATTACAAGCGCACAATCACAACCGAAAAAGGTGCGGCAAGAAAAGATTTTGGCGCGACACATCTGAAAAATTTGATGAAGTCTGATGCGCGCATTGTTGTGCTCCATGCGGATCTCGGAGGTTCGGGTGGGTTTGATAAAGTGCAAAAAGAATTCCCGACACGGGTAATCAATGTAGGTGTCGCGGAAGCCAACATGTACATGATGGCAGCAGGTATGCGTCAAACCGGACTGCTTCCCGTCACCTACACCTTCGCCGCATTTGGAACGAACGAAGCACGTGCGAATGCGAGGCTCATAGATATAAACTGTGGTCACACACGTTGCGGAGTCATTCATGATTGCACACACAGCGGAATCAGCGTCGGTGAAGACGGCGAAACACATCAGGAGCAAAACTACTTGAACATCCCCTATCGCCACACACAGGTATGGATGCCCGGTGACAGCAACCAAGCTGGTGCGATGGCAGAGAAAGCGTTGGAAATCATCGCTGAAGGCCATCAGTCGGTCTATGTCTTTTCTGCACGTAGCGATCACCCGCAATTGCTCACACCCAAAGGTGAGCCAATCTACGGAACTGATTACACCTACGACGGCAAAATAGATCTCATCCGCGGCAACGGAACAAGCAACGATCACGTCACAGTGGTCGCAACCGGTATTGCCCTCCACGAAGCCGTGAAAGCAGTTGACACACAACAAGCCAACCAGCCAACCAGCCAACCAGCAACAAGCATTCGCCTCTTAAATGTCTCCTCCATCCGCCCCATCGACGCCGCTGCCGTCATCCAAGCAGCATTGGAAACTCGTCACTTGATCGTCGTCGAAGATCACAACACCGAAGGTGGACTCGCGTCGCAGGTCGCAGACATCATCGCCGACTTCCATCTCCCCTGTTCCCTCCGCCGACTCGGACTCAATCAATTTTTTCCATCCGGCAAAGCAGAAGACCTCATGTTCTTTGCAGGCATCGATGAAGCAAGCATCGTCGACGCCATCGAAGATGAACTGCGTACAGAAGTCACCGGCGGCGAAGATGCTTTCGTCAGCGCCATCTACACGCTCACGCAGCATATGCACCTCAGCCGTTTCCATGAAACCGCTCAACTCTTCATCGACAAATTAATTTCCGAAAAAGGATACTTGGAAGATCTGCGCGCGCGGTGGAGGTCGTACACAGTTCCCAGTACCAAACTTCCGAAGAACGATGAACTAAGGCTAAGACTCGGCGAAGCGAGCGAGAACCCTGCGGTGAAGGCGTTTGGTGAAGGCTAAAGTAAAAATCTCTTGATCAGAGCACCACAAACGGGTAAAATGTGTACATGAAGAAAAATTCAACAGCCAGCATCCATATTCGTATTCCGGCAAAGCTTAAAAAAGAAGCAGAGCAAGTCATCGAAGCACTTGGCCTCGATGCTTCTTCAGCAATACGCCTGTTCTATACGCAAGTGACGATCCATCAAACATTACCTTTTCAGTTACCGAAAATTCGCCCAATGTCAGCAAAGACCAAAAAAATTGTAGAAGAAGCATTAAAGGATGAGATGGTCGGACCATTCAATAATGCAGAAGATTTGCTAAAATCTCTCTATGCAGAAGATTGAGTATGCAAAAAGCTTTCAGAAGGATCTGAGAAAATGGCGAAAGTCAGGCCTGAGCATGAAACCTTTTGAAGAGTTTGTGCACACCATCAAAAACGTGTGGCCGCCTCCTGCGAAATACGAAGCACATCTATTGTCCGGTGAACATGAAGGCATTTGGGACATTCATCTTCGACAAAATTGGATCATTCTTTTACGTCTTAAAGACGGCACGATTTATCTTTTGCGTATGGGAACGCATGCGGAGTTAGGGTTGTAAAAAGAACTCGTGGTTTACCATGAGCAAGCGAAGCGAGTCGAATGGCGGAGAGAGTGGGATTCGAACCCACGGAACCGGTAAGGGTTCACCTGATTTCAAGTCAGGCGCTTTCGACCGCTCAGCCATCTCTCCACAATTAGTATAACGTTTGAGTTGATTTTTGGTAGAGGTTTTATTTGACAAAAAATCACTGCTTCTAGCTTTGTGAAGAGGTTGTGAAGGTCTATACTTTCATCATCCATTCCTCCCCTTTTTCCATGAAACGCACTCTCATTACGATCGCTACTTCTTTGTCACTCATCGCTCTCGCCGGTTGCTCGCTTTTTGGCAGCTCTACGGCAACGACTGATAACATGTCTTCTTCCAGTTCGGACATGAGCACATCATCCATCGCAGAGACGCAGAATGTGAGTTATCAAGGAACATTGCAGCCTGCAGGCTCTTCTATTTTCATGCAAGGAAGCCACAAGTTAATGCTCAGTGACGGACGATTTATTTTACTCGAGAGTGAGACGATTGATTTGAAAACATTTGAAAATATGAAAGTGGAGGTATTGGGAGCGGTGCGCCCGACTGTCGAGGCCGGCGGCATGATCATGCGCGTGCAAGGTGTGACATCGATGGAACCGTCATCTTCATCATCGGAAAGTTCTAAAAAGTTTTGCGGGGGCATTGCAGCATTCCAATGTGCCGACGGAGAAACATGTGTCGATGATCCCAGTGATTCGTGCGATCCGGCAAACGGAGGTGCAGATTGCGGAGGAATGTGTGTTCCAGCATCGTCAACTTCCTCGGCATCTTCGGAATCCTCGGTTTCTTCGGTTGTAAAATCTTCTTCAAAAAGCTCTTCATCCTCGAGCTCGAAAAGCTCATCTTCGTCTTCCCTTGTTTCCTCTGTTTCCCTTGCTTCTTCTGTTTCCTCCATCCCTTGGGAAGCCTCCACCGAACTCACAGACAAAGCTGCCGCAATGGCAAAGGATAAAATGGACGCGAGTTTCTGGACTCAACAATACTGCGGAAAGACAGCAGGATTCTGTTTCCCTGTTCAGAAGAACTGGTATTTTATGTCCTTCGGAGCAAGTGCAGGTGCACTGTGGCACATTGAAGTGAGTTCACAGGAATTAAACAATGTGGGTGATGGACCATTGAGTGTGAACTTGATGGCAGGCACAGCGGAATCTGTCGGCGGAACAGACGGACAAATTGTTGCACAAGGCGGAGGAATCGTCGGCTACAAAAACCAAGCGGACGGCAAACATATCGAAGTCCGCGCTCCTGCAAATCTTCAGACTGCCGTCACTTATATCCTCGCCCACATCACCGCATCAAATTAATCCCAGCTCTCCTGACTCCTAACTCCTAAGTCCTCGTCCCCGCACATGCCCCTCTTCTCCTACATCGCCAAGGATCCAAACGGTCGCATTGAGCGAAGTACGATAAATGCAGTATCTGCGGAGGAAGTGCGGGAAAATCTCCGCAAGAAAAATCTGACTGTGGAAGACGTGCTTGAAACAGTTGCCGTCACACCTACTCCGATTGTTCCAAGCTTCACAGCAAGTAAGCCATGGACAACGATCGAAGATGCGAAAGAAGAAAAAAAGGTCACCAAAGCGATGGCCGCGGAAGAACTCGCCTATTTTCCTCTCGTCGACACACTCCGACTTTTTGCAGGGTGGCTCCTCGCATGGTACGCGCTTGTCTATCTGCTCGGTGATTTCCAGATGCATAAACATCTGCCAATACACATCGACCTAGTTGATGCACTATTCATCTCTTCTTTGGTTCTTCGATTCACATTTGGAACATTCCTTTTTCTCCTCTTAACCTCCATTCATGCGTGGATGGGAAGAGGAATTGGAAAGGGGTTGGCTCTGACGGTATTGGGAGTGGTGACGTTTGTGCTGTTTCATGTGAATGTTCCTTGAAAAAAGTGTCATGGTGAGCCACGACGAATCCATGACACACTCCTTTCCCTTGTTCTTTCTTGTCAACGGCGACAAGAAAGAACCAACCCATTCGACATGCTCAGGGTAAAATCCATGCTCCGCCGCCAATCCCATCGACCGCTGACCCCTCCACCCCCCGTGGCGGCAGCGCCATCCCACGAATTCTACGCATTCAGCAGCGCTAGGGACTTTATCCTGAGCCGAGTCGAAGGGCGGGTGCGGCGTTCGCGATATTACAATCCCAACTGCTTCCGAATCTCCTCCGCCTGATTCTTTTCCTGAGCCTTCGCAGTGTCCTGCACAGACACAATCTGAAGATCTTTCCAGTCTTCACTGTGTTTCTGCTCCAGCTTCATCAGCTGTGACAAATGTTTCGGTGAAAGCTCACTGAATTTGCGCTGCTCTTCTTCGAGAATCTTCTGCAGCTCATCAACCTGAAACTGACTGAGCTTTGGGATTGCCTGAATGATGCGCCATTTTTCATCTCGTGTGAGGGAGATACTTCCGCGAAGAAGTGTGAGAAACATCTGCTCATCAAACTGTGTCTCTGCGTGAGCCGGAACACGGATATTGTCGTTTGTGAGTGCAATACCGATCGAGCCAAAGCGATAATTCCCGACTTCTCCAAGCACACGAATATCTTCATCGTCATATCCCATTTCCTTTGTAGCAACAACACCAACCGGAGGTGGTGGTGGACCAGCATCTTGTGGAGGAGGATTCGCCCCACCGCTCGTTCCGTCATCATCACCCATTCCTCCGCCGCCAGCCTGTTGCATGGACTTTGGGGGAGTCGGAGGAGTTGCAAATACCATCGTTGGGTCGAGTCCGCCGTCTGGAACGCTGTCACCGGGACGTGGTGGAGGCACAGGAGGAGTACCACCTGTCTGCTGCGTCGTTGTCTGGTCGTCGTCTGCCATAGGAAAAAGGGGAAGTTACGGGCTAATTGTAGCGTTTGGGAGGTTGTTGACAATGGAAATTTTGATCAGAAACTTTGATCAGGAACTAGGATCTAGCTTTCAAGCTTCCATTTTGAAATTTCTATTAAAATTCCATTTAGAAGCTATTTCCTAGTTCCTAGTTCCTAAAGCTTCAAGAAGCCCTCGCCCCCTCCACCCCCATCATCCTCTCCGCCGCCCTCCTCGCACGTAAGACAAATTCCGGTTGAAACATCTGCGCAAATTGAAATTCCGGAAGTCCGCTTTGCCGAAAACCAAAAATCTCTCCGGGGCCGCGCAGCTTCAGATCTATCTCTGCAAGCTGAAACCCTGAATCATATTTTTCCATTGCCCTGAGGCGAGGTGATTTCGATTGCTCCACTGTCGTTGTAAAAAGAAAACAGTGACTCTGATGATCGCTCCGTCCGACACGTCCACGAAATTGATGCAATTGCGCGAGTCCAAACCGCTCCGCACCCTCGATGATCATGATGGTGCTATTCGGAATATCAATACCGACTTCGATGACAGAAGTAGACACGAGAATATCAAATTCCTTTGCTTTAAATTCTCTCAGCACATCTTCCTTTTCTTTCGGGAGCATCCGACCATGAAGAGTTGCGATGCGGCGATGTGGGAATGATTCTTTGAGTCGCTTCGTTTCCTGCTCGACACTTTTCACATCTTTGATTTCCTCTGCTTCTGAACCCGTTATCAGCGGACACACAACGAAAATCTGACGACCTTCGCTGATTTGATGATCAATAAAAAGCTCCACTGTTTTTCTATCATCAGGTGCCACCACTTTCGTCTGAATGATTTTTCTATTTCCCGGTTTTTCAAGGAGGACAGAAAGATCGTGATCGCCGTACGCAGTGAGTGCGAGTGTGCGAGGAATGGGTGTCGCCGTCATCGCAAGGAAATGCGGATTTCCTTTATCTTTCAGCCGAGCGCGTTGCGCGAC
Source organism: Candidatus Peribacteria bacterium (assembly GCA_943355155.1). GTDB lineage: Bacteria > Patescibacteriota > Gracilibacteria > Peribacterales > Peribacteraceae > CALREJ01. The sequence continues at coordinate 7,618 of CALREJ010000004.1, read as the reverse complement.
CCCAAACCGATGCTGCTCATCGACAATCACCAGTTTCACATCTTTGAACTGCACAGGTTCTTCGATCAATGCATGAGTTCCGATAACGATGTCGATGGTTCCATTTACAAGTCCAATCTTGATCGCACGCGCGTCGGGAGATGGAGTAGATCCTGTGAGGAGAGCAACGTGCGGTAAACGAATGAAGTCATGCATTCCCTGTTCTTCAAGATACGAATGAAATGTAAGCAGAAGTCGCGATACGTTTTCCGCGTGCTGTCGCGCAAGCACTTCTGTCGGAACCATCAACGCGCATTGTCCTCCTGCTTTGATCGCAGTCGCCATCACTGCAACGGCGACGAGCGTTTTCCCAGAGCCTACGTCGCCTTCGAGCAGTCGAGACATCGCCGTGTCTTTTTCCATATCTTTCAAGATTTCATAAATCGCAATTTTTTGGCTATTCGTAGGTTTGAATTTGAGTGACGCAAAAAAGAGTTTGATCAGCTCTGCATTCATTGGAATCTGTAATCTTTTTTGATGTTCCCCCTGCCACATTTTTTTTCGTTCAAGCGCAGCAGTTTGTACGTTGAACATTTCTTCAAACGCCATCCGCTGTCTCGCGTCTTCAACATCTTCCGGCTTCTCCGGAAAATGAAGCGCGCGAACCGCATCTTTCTTGGATAACAATTTTTCATCTGCAAGTAGTTCTGCAGGCAAAGTCTCGGCAATCAAATCAATCGCATCTTTCACAAGCACCATTTTCTCACGAAGCCACTTGGTGTTGATTACATCGTGCTGCGGATACACGGCCACAAGTCTGCCCGCATGAACGAGTGGTCTGTTTCCCGCGATTTCAAACTGTGGACTTTGCATTTGTAACTTGTAACTTTTTTCAATGATCTTTCCCGTGAGCACCACATCGGAATTCTCGGGGAGCATGCGCTTGATATGAGGCTGATTGAACCAAATTACTTCCACCGCCTCATCGGATGTATCACGAAACATAGTACTAATAAGGTACTTCCCACCCCGAATCCGAACAATTTTCAATGCCCCAATACTTCCTCGAATCGTCACTTTTTCATTGAGTGGTGACTGTGCAATAGTCTGAATACTGCTCAAGTCCTCGTGCGCGCGGGGCAAGTAGAAGAGAAAATCCTCAACCGTATGCAGTCCCATCGTTCCGAGCACGGCAATGTGATCATTCGTTGTGTGGAGTACGTCTTTGAGTGGCGTTTTGAGATTCATCGTTCACACTGTAGCAAAGTGTACGATCGTATACCAATCTTCATGAGCATTTTTCTGATACAATGTTGCCCATGTCTGACTTTGCATCCAAACTTCAAGCGCATAAAGATATGCCCGAAGATGCCCAAAAAAAAGCGGGCAAAGCGATTGCAGGAAAAATGTCGCAGGAGAATGAAGATTTTTTGAAACTCCTGATTGGCATGCTCGACAGAAAAGAAATCGTCGCTCTGGATCCGCAGACATTTATCAAAAAAGACATCTATGATTCGATGCCACAGGAATGGAAAGGAAAAGTGGATATGGCACTGCAGAATATTTCGCATCAACTCGACAGAATCGAGCAATTTTTCCGCTCCAAAGAAACGCCAAACGAATCGCCTCATCTAGAAACAATGCTCGCGCATTTGCTGCAGATGAAGAAACGAATTGAGGAAAAGTTTGATGTGTTTAAGTTTTGAGTCTAAGGGGGGGGCGTTCTTAGGGGGTGCAGAACGGTTTTTTCCTCATTACTAAGAGGAAAAATAGACTATCTCAAAAAATAGTATTAATGCTCATTGCATTGAAGAAATTGGACGACTACGATGAGTTCCTATGGTTCAGAAACTCAAGAAAAACCGGCCAAAGAAAAAACTCACAAATGCAAAAATGTTTGCAATTATCATGCAGGAAATTTCCGATGTTCATAGAGAATTGAGAACTGATATTTTAAGTCTACGTAGTGAATTAAAGACAGATATTTTTTCTTTGGATCAAAAGCTATCGAAAAAGATCGATTCACTCTCAACAGAAGTAAAAGGCCTCCGCTTCGAAGTACATCAAAACCAATCTACATTCATAAAAAATCATGAGGATCTTGAGAAAAGAGTTGCAGTGCTGGAAGGTGCATAAGCTACTGAACTGCTTTGATCCACCAAATTCTCTCATCATCCCCCCACCATGTCATCTGTCTTTTTGCATACGCACGCGTCTTTCTGCTGATGACTTCTGCAAGTTGTTCGAGGTCACGATCCTCTGATGACAGCCACTGAATAATTTCGCGGTAGCCGTGACTTTTCATTCCTGCATCATTGGCGGTGTATCCACGATCGAGCAATCCCTCTACTTCTTCAATCCATCCGGATTGTAAAAGAATCTTGGTGCGTTCATCGATGCGGCGTGTGAGTGATTCGCGTGGCCAGTGCATGCCAAAAATTAAGATGTCATATGGAGGGGGAATTGTTTTTTTGAGAGTGGATGGTTTTTGGCCGGTAAGTTCGTAGAGCTCCAGTGCGCGCACGACATATCTTTTATTCTGTTGTTGAAAATTCCCTCCCGTCGCCGGATCAATCTGCATCAATCGATCGTAGAGTGTCCATCCGTCATCGACGTCATATTCTTTTTCAAGTCGCTCACGAATCAAAACATCAGTCGAAAGTGGATCTAGTCCGTCCACAACCGCCGACACATACAACATTGATCCACCGACAAGAATCGGCACCACTCCCCTCTTATGACAATCATCAATCGCTGCAGTCGCCTTTTCTTTGTACCACGCGATGTTGATTTCTTCATTTGGGTCGAGAAGATCAATTAAGTGATGTGGAATGCCCTGCATTTCCTCTTCGGTGATTTTTGCTGTGCCGATAGTCATGTGGCGATAGAGTTGCCTAGAATCCGCATTAATAATTTCCGCAGCCACATCAATTACGTCATGGTGAGCTTGACGAACCACGACATCAATGGAACGTCGCCCATTCGGCAGGCTCAGGGTGACGTTATTAATATATTTCGCCACCTCAATCGAAAGTCCCGTCTTCCCACTCGCGGTAGGACCTACAATCACAATCAAAGGCTTTGAAGATTTTTGAAGCAAATCATCGACCATCCCCTGCCACATGTCTGGTGGATCTAACATTTTCATAGGTTTTGAGACCATTAGACCATAGAAAAGAATGAATGCCTACTGCTGGAACTATGCAAATTTCGGTATAATAAAGTAAGTTCAAATTAATCATTTTACATTTTCAATTCTCAATTTCGTTATGCACCCCTCGATCCAATCCATCTACAGCCAGATCAATCGCGGTCACATCACGCCGCAAAACTTTATCATTCCGACCGTGATCGAAAAAACGCAGTTTGGCGAGCGTGTATATGACATTTATTCAAGGATGCTCGAGGAGCGCATCATTTTCCTCGGAACACAAATCAATGACGACGTCGCCAATGCAATCATCGCGCAGCTTCTCTTCCTTGAAAAAGAAGATGCGAAGAAAGATATCACGCTGTACGTAAACTCTCCCGGCGGACAGGTCACATCAACACTCGCGATGTACGACACGATGCAACATGTGAAGCCAGACGTTTCAACTGTGTGTCTTGGCATGGCTGCAAGCGGAGGTGCGGTGATTTTGATGGGAGGAGCGAAGGGAAAGCGTTTTGCCCTGAAGCACAGTGAAATCATGATCCACCAACCACTCGGTGGAACAGAAGGACAGGCAACGGACATCGCGATTCATGCCGAGCACATCATCAAAATGAAAAATATGCTCAACGAATTGATCGCCTTGCATACGGGGAAAAAACTGGAACAAGTAAAGATGGACACCGAGCGCGATAAATTCCTGAGTTCGCAGGAGGCGCTGGAATATGGATTGATTGATAAGATTGTGGATTAAAAAAAGACGTCCCGCACCTGCGAGACGTCTCTACAAAATTCCATAATTCTCAATTCACTCATCACGCCTTCTTCGCCACCACTTTCTTCGGAGCTGCAGCCTTGGCGACTGTCTTCTTTGCAACCGGAGCAGATTTCTTTTCAGACTTCACTGAACATGCACACGGATCCTTCCCACACATCGAACACATCCCAGCACCACATCCCAATCCACAACATCCCCGCTTCATACTTTTCACTGCAAAAACATAAAGAAGGATCCAAAGGAATGCATTGATAGTGCCAGGCATTGCAATATCAAGCCCCGCAGTTCCGAGTGCAGCCTTGAGCATCAGACCTGCTGGAATTGACGCAAGAGCGAGCCCCGCCGCCCACGTCCCGATGGTTGCAAAAATACCAAGTGCTATGCAGAAGCCCCCGACGATCAGAAGTACCGGAAGAACATATCCCCACATCGAACCAAGGCTCGTGAGCCACGGCCATTGCAAACCCGCACTCACCATATCCGCGTACCGTACAGCGTCACGAATGTGCGCGATACCGATGAACAGGAGTGAGAGACCGAATGAAACGCGAAGTAAACCGAACGCAACGCTTTTCGGGCAGCAGCACTGGGAAGAACAATTCATAAAAACATGGGGAAGGAAAAGAGTATTAGTAGTGTACTCACGTGAATATTCCTCACAAGCCACGGGTGAATAAACGTGGAGGTGATGCAAGAAGAAATGGTGCTACACTCCCCACCCATGTTCACCCTCCAAAAAGAATCCCCTCTCGGCCGCCGCGGTGTTATCCACACTGCACATGGTGATATTGAAACCCCAGTATTTTTTCCAGTTGCTACGGCGGGAGCAATGCGCGGGATTACGCTCGATCAAGTCAAAGAACTTGGATCAAACGTGCTTCTTGCAAATACGTATCATCTCCATTTGCAGCCAAATGAGGACGTCATAGCGACAGCGGGAGGGTTACATGAATTTATCGGATGGGACGGCCCGATCCTCACGGACAGCGGCGGATTTCAGGTTTTTTCTCTTGAGAGTCAGCGGAAGATTGTGGACACCGGCGTGCATTTCCGTTCCCATATCGATGGTCGACCGCTTTTCCTTGGCCCCGAAGAAGCAATGACGATTCAGCATAAACTCGGTGCCGACATCATCATGTGTTTCGATGAATGTCCTCCGTCGACGGCACCGAGACAAAAGCAAATTGAGGCGGTGGAGAGGACGCTGAGATGGGCGGGGGAATGTAAAAAGTGGCATCTAGCATTAATCGAGAATTCAAAGAAAACAAGGAAAACGAAGAGTTCGACGAATGAAAAAAATACATCCTCGCTTTCATCGCACTCCTCGAATTCTTCGCCTTCCTCACACCCCCTCCTCTTCGCCATCATCCAAGGCGGCCTCGAACGCGATCTACGAATCAAATGCGCGGAGGAACTCATCGCCATCGGATTCGATGGATATGCCATCGGTGGACTGGCGGTTGGGGAAACGGAAGCAGAAATGTATGACGTGCTCGACATTGTGTGTCCGATTTTGCCCAAAGATAAGCCACGATACTTGATGGGTGTCGGCAGAGTGGAGCAGCATCGGCAGGCCGTGAAGCGCGGGATTGATATGTTCGATTGTGTCCTCCCGATGCGCGAAGCCCGCCATGGCAAAATTCACCTGAGCGATGGCACACACATTAATATTTTGAATGCTGAGTTCATCAACGATCACAGTATCATCGACCCCGACTCCCCTTCTTCGTTTAGCCGTAAACATCTGAAGAGTTACTTGTCGCATTTGTTCCGCGCCAAAGAACGCGCCGCGGAGACGATTGCGTGTATGCAGAATTTGGGGGTGACGCTGAGGGAGATGGAGGAATTGCGAGGGGCGATTCAGGAAGAAAAAGAATGAAAGGAGTAAAAGGAAGAAAAGGAAAATAAAAAAAAACGTGTCACCCTGAGCACTGACTAACGGGCGACACACTCCTTATGGAGTCATGGATTCGTCGCGGCTCACCATGACACTTTTTTTGATTAAACAAAAAACCCTTCCCCATTAATTCTCCATTCTCAATTTTCAATTCTCAATTACAAAAATCATCACGCGACAATTTTCACCACCTCCACCTTCGTATGCTCCTGCTTATGTCCATGTGTTCGTAGATAACGTTTGCGGCGGCGGAATTTCACCACGCGGATCTTTGCATCGCGGCCGTGGGTGAGGATTTTTACTTCGACACTTGCCCCGGCAACCGTTGGCTTTCCAAGCGTGATCGATCCATCATCTCCAGAAACCAGTAGCACTTCCTTGAAAACAACAGTCGCACCCTCCTCTGCTTCCTGCAGCGGGATCGTGAGCTTTTCGCCCTCCTTCACTATTTCCTGAAAGCCGGAGATATTCACAACTGCAAACATAAAATACACGGGAAAGTGCGGGGAGTGTAAAGAAAGGACTGCGCTGATGCAAGGTGGAATTGTTGGTTAAGGGGAATTGACCAGAAAAATGACTATTTTCCCATTTCCAATATCGCCGCCTGCATTCGCACCAAGTCCAGTGCATCCGGGGGTGACAAAAGAGCATCACTGGGTCGATGATCCATAAAAGCACCGAGCATGTTGCCGAGCTTATCTTCAGAAATATGCTTAGGATCTTTTCGTTCTATACAAAGCATATCGTGATTTTCTTCAAAAGAAGGAGTGGAGTGGTCAAATTGAATTGAAGCACTACGGCGATCAGCAGTCACCACACGCATCGACCGATTCTTTTTTTCTGCAGTGTAGCTACCTCCAACGTGTGCTGTGATCAGATCACCGTCACCGAAAAATCGAATCTTTGCATGTGCTTCTGAATTGGGATTCAAAGGAATAAGAGGATTCCACTCGTGAGCAGCTTTCTGCCTTTCTTCGTTTGCATACGGCTTTGTGATGACTTTCGCCTCTATAATTTCCCACTGCGTACATCCAAAATGCCGAGCCATTGAGGCAGCAAGTGCAAGTGGATGGGTCATTTCATCGGTAACAAATCCGTGAGTTAAGCGGTCTGGCTTTTGATTTTTGCGATATTTTTCCCATTCGACATACATTTGACTTGGACGATAGCTTTCGCGATCACACCACTCGATCAAGCCACTCACTGCAGAAGATCCATTGCACAGATGTCCGATACGCAGATTCACATCATTTAAGGAACCCGCTAATTCCTGTGCTTCCTCAAGTTGCTCCCAAGGACACAATGGTTTTTCAAGGAGAATGTCCTTAATGCTTATCCTATTTTCGATAAGAAAACGAGCTGCCTGCAAATGAGAACTTGTTGGAACTGCAATGATTCCAATGTCGCAATCATGTGGAATGTCTTCTATTGTTCCGTAGGTAATGATGCCTGGAACAAGAGATAAAATTCGCTCACGCATGTCTGCACAAATTTCCGCAATATGAATGCGCTCGGGTTCAACATTTATTCCTTTTAAGTGACTCACATACAACTGCCCCATCATTCCTCCACCGACGATCGCAACATGTGGCAACATAGCGCGAAATGGTGCCTGCAGGTGATGTTTCCCACAAGTGTCTTTCGACAGCGGAGGTTGCAAGGTAAGATGAAGGAACGTTGGGGAGTCCCTCCTGCGCTCTGCGGAGCTCCGGCGGGCAGGCGCCAAGCTCTCCTGCTAGTCTCTTCTGATCATTCCGTTTACGTTGGGGAGTCGCCAAGTGGTAAGGCAGCGGCCTTTGAAGCCGCCATTCGA
>CALREJ010000003.1 GCA_943355155.1 Candidatus Peribacteria bacterium | reverse complement strand
AGGGTCTAGACTAGTTTAGAGGTGTTCTTTTCAGAACATGAAGAAGTATAGCATAGAGATTGGAGTGACGGTGATTCCATCGAAATTCAGATTCTTTGAGATGCAGATGAAATGTGTCTGAAGTGATGCCATTGAATTTTCTGAGTCTTCTTTTGGCAAAGCTCCAGAAGCTCTCGATGCCGTTGATATGATTCTTCCCTCGCGCAAATTCATTCTCGTGATGATGCACTCTGTAATGATCGTAGCCGTTGAGAATGAGGCCATCATAGGCTCTCCAGCCGTCTGAGTAGATCGTGGAGCCTTGCAGTGCCTTCCCCTGAATAATGGGCAACAGCTGTGCTCTGGAACAGTTCTTCACGATATTCACATAGACCTTCCCTCCACGCTTGAGTACACCGAAGACCGGTGTTTTTCCCGCTGCACCTCTTCCACGCTTGCCACGAATTCTTCTGGCACCAAAGTACGATTCATCAATCTCAAACTCTCCAAGCTCCTGTGCTTCTGCAATGCTCATCTCTGCCATGCGCTTTCGCAAGAGCATATACATCCTGTTCACCGTGTTGCGATGCAGCCCTGTGTACGTCGCTGCTTTTGCTGCTGTTTCATCATGACAAAAATATCGCAAAAGATTACGAAAAACCTTCTCCGAAATATGGGAATGGTTCAGATACTTGTTCTTTGGCTTTGGCATAAGCAGAACTAGAGTAGAGAATTCTCTAATCTAGTCGAGACCCATGCTTATAACAGGAGTCCGCGATGATTATCCTATTCCTCTGGAAGAATATGTTCCTTTGTTGAGAGAACATGCTGATCGAGAAACAGAAATTGCACAAAATGTTGCAAGAGTTGCTGCCGGATGTGTGGAACAATTTTTGGACACATTGATAGATAGAAGGACATCATCAGTGTATGTCGAAGGATCTCCATGGGATTGGGGCACAAAGGTGCGATCTGGAGCGCAAACCCAAGAGGCAATTCGTTGTGGTGTTGTGCCACATGAAATAACGGGAAGATTGGCTGCTCCTTTTGTGGAAGCGTATTCCAGTCGAACATACGATGAATTGCAGCGCGCATTTCAGATTGCAGATGATAGCTGTGCAACAGGCGTGTGCGTTGTTACTCATGAATATCATGCAGATAGAAGTGTGGATATAGCTGAGGAAATTCGGACAAAGGAAAATGTTGGCTTAAAAAATGCAGCTGCAAAAGGTCATGCTCGACCAGATGCACCTGCTATCCAAACAACAGGAATCATGACACCCAAAAGAATTGCTGAAAGATTAGAGGGATGCTCAGATTGTGCTGGACTCAGCAATGGAATTTTTCGTTTCCTGATCGATGTCATCAAAGCCGGTGAGCCTTCAGAGGAATTCAATCGAGCGCAGCAAAGAAAGGAAAGAATATTAAGCTCATTCATGAAAATTCGCCAATGGACGGGTTTAGATCCTGAAAAATGGATTCTTGATGGAATGAAGCTGGTAAAGATGAGATAGGCATAATCACACTTCCTAGCACTCCCATGCCAAGACTGCTATACTTTCGTTAATGAATACTCGTCAGGCGAAGCTTCTGGCTGCCATTATTGATCAGTTTGTGGAGACGGCTTTGCCTGTTGGAAGTAAGCGACTTCTGGAAATGGGGGATTTTTCTGTGTCTTCTGCTACGATTCGCAACGAAATGAGTGCGCTCGAGGATGAAGGATTTTTGGAGCAGCCGCATATTTCCGCCGGGAGGATCCCAACTGCGAAGGGCTACCGAGTGTATGTGAAGGAATTTATGGAGCCTTCTGGACTTGAGCTCCAAGTGCGAAAGAAATTTGAATCCTTGCAGGAACAATATTTCCATCGGAAGGATCAAGAACGTGCGTACGAAGCGGTTGCAGTGCTTTCACATATGATTCCAAATATCGCATTTGCAACGGTGCCGCATAAAGACAGACTCTATTACTTGGGACTTGCAAACACGTTGCGTCAGCCGGAATTTCAATTAAATCCCTTACTCGCCTCGGGAGTAGTTGAAGTGCTCGAGCGGCGCCTCACAGATCTCCTCGAACACGTAGAATTGAGTGATCAAGTGAGGTATTACATTGGTGAGGAACATCTGCTTACAGAAATTCCGAGCTGTTCTGTGGTCGTGAAACAATATGTCCTCCGCGGTGAACCCGGGGCGATTGGGATTATCGGTCCCATGCGCATGGATTACGCGTACAATACGGTGGCGCTTGAGATGGTGAGTGATCTGCTACGATCGGAATAATGTCCCAAAACATTCTTCTTCGCATTCGGCCATCACTTCCCACGCAAGACGACGTGAGTGCGAGTCGTGGGCCGCTGATGATGGAAACGGCGCTGTCGTCGCTTCATTCTATTGAACGTCGGGAAGGGAATTTGAGTCTGGAGATCGGACTTGCTGAAGGGAAAATTGGTCTTTTTGCGCGCTCCAAAAACGTCGTGGCTTCACTCGTTGAGAGTCAGATGTATGGACAATTCCCCGATGCAGAGATCGAGATTGCACCGATGGATTTATTTGAACCAAAAGAAGGGGAGATCGTCGTGTATGCGGACTTGGAACTCGTCGATCCCGAGGTGTTTCCTATCAAACGCTATCCGCAGTTTAGTGATACGTCGACAAAACAGTCGGTTGATACGATCGCGGGCATTACGTCGACACTTGTGCGTTATCCACAGCAGAAAATGCGCGGACATGTGCAGATCGAGTTGCAGCCGATGGGGGAAAGCTATCGCAGGCGCGCGCTCAAATTCTTGCCATTTCTCGAAAAGGGAATTTCCAAACACTGGCCTGCGTACGGAAAAGCGTACGCAAAGGTACATCTCGCGCGCGGATGGAAACGATTGTATCTCTTCCCATTCGATATGTTGATGGGTGGCTGGCGCGTGCTTTTTTCGGGGCTCACACCCAAATCATCAATCTCGCTTCTCACAGGAGAGGAAGTGGAATCCGACCATGCGGATGATATCTTGCATGCCAGTGCGCGCACGCATGATCGGGAAGATAAAATGATGGGTGCTGCGGACAAGATCAATCGGCTCCTTTTTCTCGCAAATGTGCGCGTGAGCGTGATCACGCCAATCGAACACAAAGAAGAAGCACTTGTGAAAGTGCAAGAAATTGCGAGTAGTTTTCGGCAGTTTACGCTGCCACAGAGTAACGGATTCCATGTCTGCGCTATCAAGACGGCTTCTGCTCTTCCATCGGGATTCACGGTGACTCCTTTTGCCCTCTCTGCAGAGGAAATCGCCACACTCTGGCATGTGCCGAATATTCTCGTGAAAACACCGAATATGGATTGGGTGATGGCGAAAAAACTGGAGCCGCCGGTGAATCTCCCGATCCCGAATATCTCGGACAAAGAAGAAAACCTGACGATCCTTGGTGAGTCTGTATTTCATGGAAGAAAAATGGCATTCGGAATCCGTCCCGATGATCGTCGTCGTCACATGTACGTGATCGGAAAAACAGGAATGGGAAAGTCTACGCTGCTCGAAAACATGATCTTCAGTGATATCCATAGTGGGAAGGGAATCGGTGTGATCGACCCGCACGGTGACCTCATCGAAGCGATCCTCCAGTTTGTGCCAAAACACAGAAGCAATGATGTCATTCTCTTCGATCCTGCAGACCGCGACTTTCCGGTGTCGTTTAATATGCTCGAAGCCAAAGACCCGGACACTCGCTCGCTCATCTGTTCCGGACTCATGAGCGTTTTTACGAAGCTCTGGCCGGAGGCGTTTTCGGGGCGCATGGAACACATTCTCCGAAACACATTGCTCGCACTGCTCGAAAATGAAGGGTCTTCAATGCTTGGTATCCTTCGTATGCTTGGTGACGATGCCTATTGCAAAAAGATTGTGTCCAAGATCACCGATCCCGTTGTGAAAAGCTTCTGGGAAACGGAATATGCAGGCTGGAGTGACAAGTATCGGACAGAGGCTGTGGCTGCGATTCAGAATAAAATCGGACAGTTGCTCACGACCCCACTCATAAGAAACATCATCGGACAGGTGAAATCTACTCTAGATATTCGTCATGCGATGGACACAGGGAAGATCGTGCTTGTGAATTTATCAAAGGGAAAACTCGGGGAAGATACATCCGCATTTTTGGGATCGATGCTTGTGACGAAGTTTCAGATCGATGCAATGAGTCGCGCAGATATTCCCGAAAAAGAGCGTAAGGATTTCTACCTCTACGTTGATGAATTCCAAAACTTTGCAACCAAGTCCTTCGCGACGATCCTCAGTGAAGCGCGCAAATACCGTTTGGCGCTTACCGTTGCGCATCAATACGTCGGGCAATTACTCATCAATGGAAACGACACAGCGCTGCGTGATGCGGTATTTGGAAACGTCGGTTCGATGGTCAGCTTCCAAGTCGGTTCAGACGATGCGGAAGACCTGAGTCTGCAATTTGAAGAAATGGTGACGGCAAAGGACATTCTTAGTTTGCCAAAATATCACGCCTATATGCGCCTGATGATCGATGGCATCCCGAGTAAGCCTTTCTCCGTCGCAACACTTCCACCACCGGATTATAAGCAAGACGACGACCGCGTGCAGATCCTTCGAGACCTGAGCCGTGAACGCTATGCGGAAAAACGTGCAGTGGTCGAGGAGAAGATCCTCCGCTGGGCGGCAACCGTTGGCGAAGCAAAAGTTGCGACAAAAACAAATGAGAAGGCAAAGGAAAAAGAAGAAGAGGAGCGTAAAAAGGCGAAAGCGAAGGGAATGAAGCTCGATGAATATCGTGCGTGGCGTGACAGAGAAATGTACCTGAATGAATTTAATGCGCTGCGCAAGCGTCAGATGCTCGATGAAACGCTTTCAGAAGCAGAAATCGCATCGATGGGTGAGCTGGAAAAGAAACTGATTGCGACAGGCGGCGTTCCGCCTCCAAGCAAAGGTATGCTTGATGCGGTGGCGAAGAAGCAGAAAATTACCTCCCTTTAATCATCAACACCACATACGGCCAAAACACAATCACAATGACGAGTGCGTTCATCAGAAGACAAATGAGTGATGCGCCGGCTGCGACATCTTTCGCCTGCTTGAGTCCTGCGTGAAACTGGGCGCCACCTGCAATTTTTCGATTTTCATCGATCACGTCTGTGAGTCGTTCCAGTGATGTGTTGCAGAGTTCGATCGCAAAAAAGATACCTCCTGCGATGAAGAGGGTGATCCATTCCCATGACAGTAAATCACAATACAGCCCGGCAGCAACGACCACGATGTATCCATAGAGGAAGAGGCGCACGTTTTGTTCATAGGTAAATGCATGATGCACACCTTCTACCGCATAGCCCAGACTACGTTTCATTTTACGCATGAGGGGATTGTAGCATGGTTCGTCCTTCGAGACGCGCTCTGGCGCTCCTCAGGATGACATTATTTATAGAAATGCTGTAGTGAATAACAAAAAGACCCCGTGAGGAGTCTTTTGGTGTTTATGTTCTCCGGGTTCTATCGGTCATGCAAGTGCGTGACTGAGACGGGGAGTTGATATGAGGGGAGGTGCCTCGCTTTCTGCCTTGCTCTGGTCTCTTATTTCTCCTCGTGACCGGACGAGGTCCCCGTGACGGTTTGCCACAAGGTCTTGCGACGCAGGGGAAACACTGGGGAGTGAAGGGGAGTGCACACAATGATAAACCTCGAATAGTATTGTGTGGCTCGCAGAGCAGAAAGAGTGATAGTCACATCGTGAAGATGCGATGAACATGTAGAGAGGTCACGTTGCCATTCCTCAGGGATATGCAGGAAGCAAGGTGTGTGGCTGAGAGGAACGTGTCTGAGTCCATTGTGACCATCACTCTTTCTGTGTAGTCGGTGGTGAATAAAGAACAAGTGTTTGTTTGGATGTTGTGTCAGTGATTTGTTACACTGTCCTGAACAAATCATGTCATCATACTCATCAGTATTTTGTCCGCAACTTTCTTGAGTGGTGAATGTTCTTTGTTGTTTTTTGGATACAAAATGTATGCAAAAAATGACATTTTCATCAATGGCTTCGTATAGCCTTTCTTATGTGTATTTTAGTGATATTTGTCCAATGTGAAAATGTGATGGTTTTTGGTATTTGCGAAAAATATGCATATTTGCTATAATGGACACATGACAAACACACATCACACAACCAGAATGGTAGTTTTATCCGCGCTGTTCGCAGCATTATCCGTTGGTTTTCTGCAGGAGGTTTCATCCTTCGAGAGCCCGGATCTTCTTGCGCGCATTCTTCCTCGGACTATTGGAACGTCCGGACGAGCAATCAGTTCCTCACTCAAAACTCCTGAGAAAGTACTGACAACAGCAGAGAAGAGGAGAAGGAGCAGAGTTGCGAATCAAAAATCTGGAGCACCCATTCCCTCTGTCAGTACTTTTGGGTTTCGGTCTGTCCAGACACGAAGTCGTTCATCGATTCCCACATTTACATTGCAGCCACGTACCGGCACGACGGACAGCCTGAAAAAAGCAGGGTGTGGTGACAAACTTATTATTGGAAGTGAGCAGTGTGATGATGGCAATGCCCATTCCGGTGATGGATGTACCAGTGCATGTGCGATTGAAATAGGATTTACGTGTACGTCCGCACAACCTTCTCAGTGCTGGTCGGAGTGTGGAGATGGTGTGCAGGCTGCTACTGAAAAATGTGATGATGGAAATGAATCAAATGGCGATGGATGTACAACATCGTGTATTGTGGAAGTCGGTTCTACCTGCACCGGTAGCCCAAGCGTGTGTACAATAGCTGCGTATTGTGGAGACGAAGTGATGGCCGGATCCGAAGCGTGTGATGATGGAAATAACCGCGATGGAGACGGATGCTCTCACAATTGTGCGGTGGAAACGGGATACTCCTGTCAAACAGGAAGCCCCAGCGTGTGCAGAGTAGATGAATAATCTTAACTGATTCCCGGAACCGGATACTTTCTGCAAAAATTTTGTACATCAGAGTGGAGCGATTCCAATGCACGGGGGTCGCTCCTCTTTTCGATAGCGCGGAGAATAAACTCTCCCAGTATGTCCATTTCTTTTTCTTTCATACCACGCGTAGTGATTGCAGGAGTGCCGAGGCGCACACCCGAGGGATCCATGGGTTTTCGTGTATCGTCGGGAATCATATTCTTATTGAGCGTCATACCGACGCGGTCGAGCACAGTTTCCACTTCGCCGCCGGGGATGCCAAAGGATTGCATACAGTCAATGAGCATCAGGTGATTGTCTGTTCCGTTCGTGACGAGCTTCACATGTCTGTCCATGAAAAACTTCGCAAGATGCTTACTATTTCTGATGATCTGCGCAGCGTACTCCTGAAATTCCGGCTTCAGTGCCTCGCCAAAGGCCACTGCCTTGGCTGCGATCATCTGCATAATCGGCCCGCCCTGAAAACCCGGGAAAACGGACTTATCCATCTTTTTCCCGAGCTCTGCTTCACGCGTCAGGATCATGCCGCCACGCGGTCCGCGGAGAGTTTTATGCGTGGTCGTGGTGATGACATCGAACCCATCATCAAAGGGATTCCGTAGTTGTTTTCCGGCGATCAGTCCTGCGATGTGCGCCATATCTGCGACTGTGTACGCACCGATTTCATCCGCAATTGCTTTCATTTTTGCGTAGTTCACTTCTCGTGGATATGCGGAAAATCCTGCAAGAATGATTTTTGGTTTCTCGGCGAGCGCTACTTTTCTCATTTCATCGTAATCGAGTTCACCGGTTTCGACGTCTTTCATTTTGTAGCGGACGAACCGGAAGATTTTTGTGAGGTAGGTGACAGGATGACCGTGTGTGAGGTGTCCGCCGTGGCTCAAATCCATCCCCATTACCGTGTCGCCAGGTTCCATCAGCGCAAAATACATTGCGACGTTTGCCGGTGCTCCTGCGTGCGGCTGCACGTTTGCGTGGCCTGCATTGAATAACTTTTTTGCTCGTTCGATGGCAAGCGTTTCGATGATGTCCGTAAATTCCTGTCCGCCGTAGTAGCGTTTTCCGGGGAATCCTTCTGAATATTTGTTATTGAACACATTGCCCATCGCTTCCATCACCGCAGGTGACACATAGTTTTCCGAGGCGATCAGTTCCACTCCATCCGACTGCCTTTTCATTTCGCCCATGAGAGCGTGATAAATATCGGGATCTGCTGCGAGTAAATCTGTGTAGGTAAACATGAGCTTAGTGTAATTGAAAATGGAAAATTGAGAATTGAAAATCGCGTTTTGATCTACTTTTGCACTCGGATGATTTCCCTCGGCGTCACCACCGCATCCACCAATTGATCATGTGCTTCAAACGGAACACTCTCAACAAGCTGGCATTCGAGAGCGATGCCCCAGACGACGGCTTTGGTATTTACTTTCCGCAGATCCTGCAGCCACCTGTCAAATCCGCCATTGCCGCGGCCGATGCGGTGGCCTTGTTTATCGAAGGCGAGGCCGGGTAGGAATGCATGGGTGACATCTTGGAGATTTAGTAGATCCGCAGTGGCAGGCGGTTCGGGAAGATTGAACTTTCCCGGCTCCAGATCATCAAGCGTGACGATGTGTCTGTATTCAAAAAATGCCCGTGTGAAGCGGGGGAGGAAGATCGAACAAGAGGTATCTGTCAGCAGATCATCGAGAAGATATTTCAGATCTGCCTCCGACGGCATTGCGGCGTATGCACACACGACCAATGGTTCATCGGGAAGATCCTGCAGAATGCGCCTGCAGATACTGCGACTTTCCGCTGCGCGAATGCGCGGACTCATTTTCGCGAGACGTTCACGGATCCTTAGCCTTAGTTGTTCTTTGTGATCGTGGATGTGCATGGGGTGTTTAAAAAAGCTCCGCCGCCGCCTCAGCTATATTCACGCTCTCTTCCTCGGGCAAGGCAGTAGAATGCAGTTCGCTGTCGAGGATGTATTTGAGTTTAAGGGGCTGCTTGAAAATGCGTCTGAGGATCTGTTCTGTTTGCTGCAAACCTTCCGGACTCGAGGCTTTGTCTCTGTGAAAACTGGAGCCAAAGCGGATGATGACATCTATTCCTTCGAGTGCGTGGAGATGGCCGTTTTTTAAGGACATACGAACAAAGGGAGGCTCTGTTTCCTGCACGATCTGCGGCCAATGCTCGCGAAGAGCGCTGAGCGTGAGTTCCGGTGCAGTGACTTCTGCATTTTTTATTTCCGCATGTGACACATTGTTCTCTTTCAAAATCGGAGCGTCAGGATTTTGTTTTTCTTCCGGTTTTTCAATGGGGACAGCAACACTCTCCGTTTTTTCTTTTTTCTCCTGCACCCCGATCGATGTGCCTATCATCGAAAGGAGCGCTGATTCCAACGTGAGTGCGGGCAGGGGAGCCGTGCGTAAACTACGAAGTGTTTCCATGAGACGATCGATCATCGCGATCTGCTCTGATGGATCTTTATTCGCAGAAACTGCTTCGTGCAGCGATTCTCTCGCGTGCCCCAGAAGAAGACGTGTGAAAATATCCAATGGCACAGCGGCCTCTTCGAGTGCGTGGACAATAGAAATAATGCCTGTGCGATCTCCCGATGCGAGTGCGGTGAGCACCTGTTCTACATATTCATGACCACTTTCTCCGATGCGTTCTTTCACATCCTGTAACTCAATATCTTTGCCAATCGAACGCAGTTGATCGAGCAGTGACAGTGCGTCGCGCATACTTCCTTGGGCATGGTGTGCGATAGCGCGCAGAGCCGTGCGCTCAACGGTGATGTGTTCCGTGTCCGCAACAAATTGGAGACGCTTGACGATGTCTTCCTCGCGAATATGTCTAAAAAGAAAACGCTGACAGCGCGACTGGATCGTGGCGGGAATTTTATGGAGCTCCGTTGTCGCGAGAATAAAAAATGCGTAGGCGGGCGGCTCCTCGAGCGTTTTTAGCAGCGCATTGAACGCACCTTTTGAAAGCATGTGTGCTTCGTCGATGATGTATACCTTCGCCGCAGCCACGACGGGTGTGAACTGGATCTTTTCAAGCAGCTCGCGGATATTATCAACACCGGTATTGCTCGCAGCGTCGATCTCGGTGAGGTCGACGAGGCTTCCGTCATCCACAGCTTGCGTGATATTTCTGCGCAGGACTTCATCTTCAATACCACTCAGCAAACATTCCTTGGCGAGAATACGTGCGATGGACGTTTTTCCGGTGCCACGGCTGCCGGCAAAAAGATAGGCGTGAGAAAGGGCGTTTTGCTTCACAGCCTGCTGCAGTGTTTCCACAATACTGTCCTGCCCCGCAACATCTGCGAATGACCGCGGCCGGTAGGTTTGGTAGAGCGACACAGGAAAACAGTATACACTACTCACTACCAACTACACACTACCCACTTACCTCATGCGCCGCCTCATCCTCCTCTGTTCACTCCTCGCTCTTACTGCCTGTGTCGATACGACGGGACTGTCTGCCGATTCCTCCAAAGGGATCAACCCGCAAAGTAATGCGAGTTCCATCGTGAGTGTGGTCGAGTATGGAGATTTCCAGTGTCCTGCATGTCGGAGTGCTCAGGAAAGAGTGGTGCAGCCGATGCTTCAGCAGTACGGCTCAAAGATCCATTTCGAATTCCGTCAGTTCCCGCTTACTGCTATTCATGAATATGCGATGATGGCTGCGGAGGCGAGCGAATGTGCGGCGGATCAGGGGAAATTCTGGGAATTTGTGGATACCGCTTACACGCATCAGGATGATTTGAATACACAAGCGGTCGAGGAGTGGGGCAATCAATTAAAACTCGATATGACGCTTTTCAATCGATGTCAAAAATCACACATCAAGCGAAAGGCAATTCTCGCTGAGTACGATGCGGGGGTGAAACTGGGCGTGAAAGGCACTCCTACTTTCCTCGTGAATGGAAAGATCGTCGAAAGCACCATCGATGCAGTCGGCAACGCGATAGATGGCGCGTCCGATGGGACGGGGGTGAAGCTTTAGAAGAAGCAATCCGGTGGCTAGTGGCCGGTGGCTTGTAGCTTGTAAGATTTACTCAGCCAGTTGCACAAATCCGTACACCATTTCGAGTTCTTTGTCCCACAGGACAACCGTTCTCAATGGAGGAGCACCAGCCGCTTGATCTTGATCATTTTTTGGAAGTGCGTAGCTTTGCGCACCAAAGGGATCTTGCAGAACGCCCAAATCCACGGCACTGCTATCAGGGAATGTGCCCACACGTGGATCGACTGTGTTACTTATGTACACATGCAAAGACGGTCCCGGAGTGGCCACAAGATCGGGACCAAAATACAAGGTGTCACCGAGCATGAGAACACTGCCCTGTACCAAGTCCTTGTCGCTTATGAATGTTCCGTGTGGTCCACTTGCGTTTGTATCGACTGCTTCCTGCGCCTGCTTTGTTCCTTCAATGCGTGTGCGGTCGACGAGTGATTGTTTGCCAGATTCCTTGAGGATCGGATCGTTACTCAGTTGCAGTGTCACCATGTTGCTCGTAAGTTCCTGATAGTAGTGCTGGGCGTAGAGGGGATTTTTTAGCTTGTCATCGAGCGTGGCACTTCCGGTTGTGGCGCTTCCGCAGGCTGCGAGGAAGAGGAGGGAAGAGGCTGTGATTGCGAAGGATTTTTTCATGAGAGGTGGGGAATAGAGAGAGGATTCTAGTGGAATCAGGAGCTTCTACGCAATCTAGTGTTTATCCGGCCATACCAGTCGGTGGAGAAGGCATTTTTGGTTTGTTTTTTTTCAAAGGTTCAGCCACTCCTCCGCCTTTTCTTTTGAGCGGGCCGGCGATCGTAAAGTCGTATCCCATTTCATTGAGCTTCTTTATATCCTGCTTCAATTGATAATGGCAGTTCACAATAAATTCATCCTGCGCTTCGTATGTCACATCTTTCAGATTCCACGTTGTCCAGTAGCGGTGCAGATGATTATTTTGATTCAGCTCTGCGCTGTTCACCGCGGTTTCCACTCCTTCACTGCTGATGTGGAGGAGCTGAGCTTTGTGACACTCATCACGAATAGCAGACTTGTTCGCAGTGTCACCTTCGAGAATGTTGTGTTCGAGCCACGGCGTGTGGCCGTTTTCAATATGATCTTGGGTATTGCTTTTATTTGTCTCACTTTCCGCGTGCATACGCTCAGTTTTATTCGTGCTGTATCCGTGTTCGCGCACCCATTTGCGGTTATAGATCATCTGACATCCAGATGCGAGAGTCTTGTATCCTTTTTGAGCCAGCATTTGATATGTTTTTTTTGCCCCAGTTGGAGCCCGATGTGTGATCGTATGACGAGCTCGTGCCATAATGGCCTCTGGGTCGGAGGTTTCCACTTCTTCATCTACTAGTTCCGTACGTCGTAGTTGCTCCAAGTAGTTCAGTAGCGATGGAATGTCTTGATTTTCAGGATCCTTTTGTTTCGCCGTCATCAGTGTTTGTTCAGCGCCGTCGTAGTCGTGGTTCCCGATCTGGTAGCGTGCGTACTTCGTAGGAGAGGAAATCGTTTCCATTTTGACGGAGCTATCGAGAGCTGTGTCGACTTCCTCGTACAAAGCCAAACGCTCCGGATATTCCAGCTCCACAAACTGCGATTCGTTCATAAATACCGCCAACCTCGGTACACCCTTGAGTTTTTTGACATCAGGATTCTTTGCCAATGTGTCGCGTTCTCCTTTTATTCTCCTCCATTCTCTCAGGCGTTCAGGAAGGAGTACATCGATGTATAACTCTTTTTGCTTGAAATCGACATTCGTATCTTTGAATTTATTTTTCAGGTTTTTTACGACTCTCGCGGAGATAATATGTTCGCTGAGCTGAGCGGTAATCAGCTGATTCATCATGCGGCCGTAGAGGCTTTGTGCAGAGGCGATTCCATTTTTGAGGAATGCTTCCCAACCGGCAATTTCGTTTTCATCAAGCGATACGTGCTTCAGGCCAGTCTGCAGTTTTTGGATGTCGTTATTTGAGGATGCTTTGAGACGGCCGTGGGTGATCTTTACGAATTCTTTGAATGTTGTCTCACGCAGAGTGGTCAGTCTTTTTCCGAGCGTGCTTTGTTTTTTTAAAAACTCTTCCGCTTTTCGAAGATACGCCTCGCGCTCTTTGCCGGATAATTTCCAGAATTGTGTGGGTTTCAGAATAGGTGGATTCGCTGATTTTCCGTAGGGTTCCATTTCTGCAACAGTGTTGTCATACGAGCGTCTCATCTGTTGCCACTTTTTCATTCGCGGCTGCAACTGGACATTGAAAAATGTATCGGGTGATCGGTTGCTCAGCGCTTCTTTCCACCATTTTCCGGCAGTTTTTTCACTTAAATATTGATTCACTCCCCGCGTTGCGTCGAAAAGGTGACTGCGGATGTGCTCGTAGTCGCGTGCTCGGTTGCGTCCTTCACCATCTTCTTCCCGACCATTCAGATCATTCTCGATTCCCGCTGATGATTCAAATGTTGTCGGCATAGGGTGCCGCACATTCTCTCTGTAATCGCGTTCCACTTCAAGTATTCCCCATACAATATATCGTGTGTGATACTATTTTTTGCCACTAGATATGGTTTTCACTATTCGCTGGAAGCCGGAAGCCGGAAGCTATAAGCTACGCTCATGATTCTTTCCGACCGAGACATCAAAAAGGCCATCGAAAGCGGACGCGTGATCATCGATTGTGCGCAGCCGGGGCTGTCGACCCCAGAACAAGTGACGCAGTTCATGCACATTCACGCGAGTTCGATGGATTTGCGACTTGGCAGTGTCTTCAAACTCTACGATCACAGCAAATTCGCGATTCTTGATCCGAAAAACCCGGAAACTCTGCAAGGCCGCATGCGCATGATTACGATTCCGGAAGGGGAGAGCTTCATTGTGCAACCCGGTGAATTCGTCCTCGGCGTCACGATGGAAACCATCACAGTTCCCGATGACTTGGTCGTACGTGTCGAAGGTCGCAGCTCCCTCGGTCGCCTCGGCATCATCGTGCACTCGACCGCCGGCTTCGTGGATCCCGGTTTTTCCGGCACCATCACCCTCGAAATCAGTAACCTCAACCGTATGCCCGTCGCGCTCTATCCCGGCATGCGCGTCTGCCAACTCGCCTTTGAACAAATGACCAGCCCCGCAGAAACGCCGTACAACAAAAAACCGCACAGCAAGTATCTCAATCAGGTTCTTCCTGAAGAGAGCAGACTCATGACGGATCCGGAGTTTGTGGGGGCGTGAGGAGAGACAGAAAATAATCGACTTTTCCTTTTCTAAGAGCCAAAGGCCTCTGTATAGTGCGCTTTCATGCGAAATTCTGTTTCGATGCAGCGGCTTCCAAAAACACCACTCGCGTTCGTGTGGTACATCAGTGCCATGCATAAAAAGTGGGCGGTGGGTGCGCTGTGTGCTGTGTTTGTGGCGGAATCACTGGGGAGTGTGTTGACGCTGGAGCTGAAATATCTTGTCGATGCGGCGCAGGCGGCGGTGACGGATGGATTTAGTAATACGGCGATGATGTGGATGTGGGGGATGGCGTATCCGATTACTTTTTTTATCGACGAGAGTATTTGGCGGTGTAGCGGTTTTTGCGGAATGCGGTGGATGACCGGTGCGCGCGCGACGGTGAACAGAGAACTTTTCGCGTATCTCACCGGCCACAGCAGCACGTATTTCAATGAACGTTTTGCCGGCGCACTCACGAATAAAATCGGTAATGCGTCTTCGGGGACAGGGGACATCCTCTCTGCGGTCACGTGGGAATTCCTCCCACTTGCGGTGAATTTCACGTGGAGCTTTGGGCTCGCGATGTGGGCGGATGTGCGGCTGGGGTTGATTCTCGGTGTATGGACTGTCTTTTTCCTTTCGCTCAATACGTGGCTCGTGCTCCGAAAGCAGAGACATGCGTATGCCGTTGCCGAATATGCGTCTATTCTCAAAGGAAAAATGGTCGATGCGACGAGCAACATTTCCGCGGTGCATCAGTACGGACATCACGCGTACGAGCGGGACTACCTCGACAGTTTCATTGAGACCCATCGTCGTGCGGATATGCATAACTGGTGGCTATCGGAGTGGATTCTTTTCATGAACGGCGGACTCGTTACTATTTTTATTGCGGGGATGTTTGCAATGTCACTCTCGTTACTGCAAAAAGGATCGATCACCGTCGGTACGGTTGTCATGATCACGACGATCGTCATCGGCATTATGCGCGCGATGTTTTTTATCGGTCACAAAATGACAGATTTCATCGATCGCTACAGCCAGATCAATGAAGGACTCAAAGAATTACTCCAGCCGCATCAGATTGTGGACGCTCCGCTTGCAAAGAAACTGGTACCCGCAGGAGGCCACATCGCATTTCAAAATATCGCCTTTAGCTACGGACGAAAACCAGTGTTTACTGAGCTCAGTCTCGATATTCCAAGCGGACAGAAAGTGGGGCTCGTCGGCGCGAGTGGTGCGGGAAAAACTACGCTCACGGCGCTGCTCCTGCGGCAATACGATGTGCAGGAAGGATCGATCCTCGTTGATGATCAGGACATTCGACTCGTCCAACAGCACAGTCTGCTCCAGAACATCGCCATGGTTCCGCAGGACATCACTCTCTTCCACCGCACCATCCGCGATAACATCGGGTATGGAAAACTTGGCGCAACAGATGAAGAGATCATGCACGCAGCAGAGCTCGCGCAGGCACACGCATTTATCGAAGATCTCCCGAAAGGCTATGCGACGTTTGTGGGTGAGCGGGGAGTGAAGCTCTCCGGCGGTCAGCGCCAGCGCGTTGCGATTGCACGTGCGATCCTGAAAAACGCACAGATCCTCGTCCTCGACGAAGCAACCAGTTCGCTCGACACCGACAGTGAATCAGAAATCCAGAAAGCCCTCGCAGAGCTGATGAAAGGAAAAACAGTCCTCGCAGTCGCGCATCGTCTCTCCACTCTTCAGGCAATGGATAGACTGATCGTCCTCGAAAGCGGGCAGATAGTAGAAGACGGCACACACGCAGAACTCCTCGCGCGTGGTGGTACGTATGCAAAACTGTGGCAAAGCCAAGTGAGTGGGTTTATTCAGGAGTGATGGGTGTTACAATGAGCGGATGTCATCCTGAGCCTGTCGAAGGACGAATGGTGGACCACGTCGTTCGCGAACGACGTGGTGGACGATCCCAGATTCGAACTGGGGACCTTTCGAATGTGAATCGAACGCTCTAACCAACTGAGCTAATCGTCCAGAGAGTCAGTAGTGTAAAGAAGAGAGCAAGTTGCGGCAATGCTTCCAATCAACTTATCGTGTATACTGTAGGTATGACTTATCACTTCTCCGTTATCATCACACAGGATAAAGATGGCATGTTTATTGCACATGTGCCGACACTTCGCGGATGCCACACACAGGCGAAGTCATTGAAAGTTCTCAACAAGCGTCTGCAAGAGGTGATTGCACTCTGTGTTGAAGTTGAACAGTCGAAGAAGCAAAAAATCCCTCAGGATAAATTTGTAGAAGTTCGGGAAATTGCACTCAAGGTGTGAGCATATGGGTACTCTTCGCGTTCTCTCTGGAAAGAAGCTACTGAAGATTCTTTTGAAGAATGGATTTTATGCGCTCCGAAAGAAAGGCAGCCATGTTTTTGTGGAGAGTATAGATGGTCGCTGTGGAACGGCTGTGCCCTTGCATGGCAATGAAGATCTTGGCAAAGGTTTGCTAAGAAGTATCTTGAACGATCTTGATCTCACTGTTGAGGATTTGGAAGAAATGATGTAAGGATTCTTCATTTTTCCTGTATTCTGCCTTTATGCCCAGTATCCGCGCCGACCGAATCCTCTTCAACGACCCTCATTTGCTTGTGGTGAATAAGCTCGAGGGGGAACTGGTGGTGACGGCAGGAGGATTTGGGAAGATGCCGCTGTTTGATTTTTTGAAAAAAGATTATCCGGGGCTGCGCGTTGTGCATCGTCTCGACTTTGGGACGTCAGGGGTGATTGTGTTTGGAAAGACGGCGGAGGCTGTGAGGAAGATCCGTGAGAAGGCATTTAAGGGTTGGATCAAGCGGTACCACGCGCTGGTCGCGGGACATTTGTCGCGAAAGTTTGGGACCATCGAACGTGCGCTTCCTGCTCGCACAAAAAAAGAATTGGTTCCTGCGGTGTCGCATTTCAAAGTGCTCGATGCATTTCCGACGGCGACGTACGTGGAGGTCGAGATCGAAACAGGGCGCAAGCATCAGATCCGTCAGCACATGAAATTCATCGGGCATCCGCTCCTCATGGATCCACTCTACGGAGACGAAAAAGCCGACAAGTCCTTCCGCAAGCATTTCCACTATCACCGTTTTTTTCTACATGCGTATTCCCTCGACTTCACGCATCCTGTGACCGGTGAAAAACTGCACATCGAAGCACCACTTCCACCTAGTTTTCAAAAGGTATTGAGGGAGTTACGTGGAGGGAAATAAAAAGTGCTACACTTCGCTCATGCGCATTCTTTCTGCAATCCAACCGTCGGGCACATTGCACCTTGGAAACTATTTCGGGTCTATTAAACCGAATATCGAATATGTCGGAAAAGCAGAGGAAAGTTTTTACTTTGTCGTTGATTTGCATGCGCTCACTACGATGCAGGACGCGGAGCAGCTTCGAACATATCGTCGTGAAGCGGTGCTTGATATTTTGGCGTGTGGACTCGATCCAACGAAAGCAGTGGTTTTCTATCAATCAGATGTTCCGGAGCACACAGAGCTCATGTGGATCCTTTCGACTGTGACACCGATGGGACTTCTTGAACGAGCAGTGAGTTATAAGGAAAAGGTTGAGAAGGGGATTGCGTCGTCGGTTGGACTCTTCACCTACCCAGTCCTCATGGCGGCGGATATTCTCCTCTACCACGCGGACAAAGTGCCGGTTGGCAAAGATCAAAAACAGCATGTCGAGATTGCTCGTGATATCGCGATCAAGTTTAACAATGCATTCGGAGACACATTCATCCTCCCCGAACCCGAAATCAATGCTGCAGTCGCGGTGGTGCCTGGTACAGATGGCCAAAAAATGAGCAAGAGTTACGGCAATACCATCCCGCTTTTTGCAGAGGAGAAGGTGATCAAGTCCGCGATCATGGGTATCAAAACAGATAGCAAAGGTGCGACGGATGCGAAAGATCCAGACACGTGTACGGTGTATCAGATTCATAAACTTTTCCTCGATGCTTCAGCTCAGAAAACACTCGCGGAGGAATATAAAAATGGACTCAGTTATGGGGATGCGAAGAAGAAGTTACTTGAGACGTATTTGGATTATTTTTCTGCGATGCGGGCGAAGCGCAGTGAGCTCGAACAGAATGTGAAGTATGTGGATGATGTGCTTGCGGAGGGGGCGAAGAAGGCGTCGGCGATTGCGAAGAAGACGATGGAGAAGGTGCGACATTCCATTGGATTATGATCGATCGATTGATTCTCGCATCCAGCAGTCCACAACGAAGTCAGCTTCTTCGCAGCATTGGAGTCAATTTTGAAGTGATTCCCAGTCACGTCGACGAAGATATTCATCCCGAAAAAGATCCGCTCGTTCGTTCCCAAACACTTGCTCGTTTGAAGGCGGAGGACGTTGCGACTATGCACAGTGGTCGATTTGTTCTGGGCGCAGATACACTCGTTGTGAGTCCACGCGGAACGCTCCTCGAAAAACCGAAGGATGCTAATGAGGCTCGGTCAATGATCTCGGAACAGAGTGGTGGTATCTCCATCGTCCATTCATCTCTGTGTCTGATCGATGCGAATGGCGATCTTCACGAAGCGACAAATTCCTCGTACGTGCACTTTGCGAAACTCTCGGGAGATCAGATCAACTGGTGGATCAGTACACATTTGTGGCAGGGAAGATCGGGCGGATTTCAAATTGATGGACTCGGGCAACTCCTGATTGAAAAAATAGAAGGGGATTGGACGGGAGTTGTGGGACTGCCGATATTTTTGTTTGGCAAGATTGCGAAGAATGCTGGTTTTCAGATTTGATTAAAAACGTGTCATCCTGAGTGTCCCGCCGCCGCAGGATGTATAGAAGGACGAACACGTTTTTCACTCAGTGTGACACTTTTATTGTTGAGCGTTCCCCGGTCCTTGCTCTTCACCCGGAATTTCCAAATCGGGATGTTCGTAGCTTCCTCCCGAAGGTCCTTCAACGGGATCAGGTTTTGCTTTCTTATCATCGTCATCGTCATCATCGTGGAACATGGGAGTGGGGGGAAGAGGTTTCAGTGTAGCGATGGGGCGGTTTTTTACGAAAGAAAAAGAATGAAAAAACGTGTCATGGTGAGCCGCGACGAATCCATGACACATGCCCTCTCCTTGTTCTTTCTTGTCAACGG
This sequence comes from Candidatus Peribacteria bacterium, assembly GCA_943355155.1. Taxonomy (GTDB): domain Bacteria; phylum Patescibacteriota; class Gracilibacteria; order Peribacterales; family Peribacteraceae; genus CALREJ01. Next base: position 31,442 of record CALREJ010000003.1, on the reverse strand, counting down.
CAACAAGAAAGAACCAAAGAAATGCTCCGCCGCCAATCCCATCGACCGCTGACCCCTCCACCCCCCGTGGCGGCAGCGCCCTCCCTTTTTTATATCTGCGGCAACCGATACCCCTGCAACTCCATATACGGCTTTCTGTAATTCGGCATCATGCGCTCAACTTCTCGCCAATAGGTTGCGGAGTGATTCGCGTGTCTGCGATGAGCGAGCTCGTGGACGATGACGTATCGGAGCAGTCTCGGAGGCAGAAAGAGGAGTGCGGTATTGATCATGATTACGCCTTTTGGTGAGCAGCTTCCCCATTGTGTGGTGGCAAACGAGAGGCGAACTTCACGAATGTGCGCTTGGTATGTTTCCATATTGATTGCATGCACGAGCTGCGTCACACGACGCAGTTCACTTTTGGAAATGAGTGACCAGAAAAACCGATGGAGTCTTGCGCGACGGACCTGGGGGCTCACCGTGATATTCCATCCGCGCAGTGTCATCTCTGCCTTTGTCCTGAGTCCCGGTTTCAGACTGAGAATATATTTTCGTCCCGATGCGAGTGTGACGGTTTGTGAATCGCCGCCACCTAGAAGATATCGGAACGGATCGATTTCTTCCTTTTGATTCTCTTGCAGAACAAGATGTGTCATGCGACGAAGCAGAGACTGGATGTGATCTTGTTCTTCGGTTTTGGAAAGATTTCTTGCAAGCCGGATGATGATCGTGTTTTCTTTGCACACTGCACGCGAATGCTTGTTTTTCGTGTATTCTACGCGGTGGCGGAGGTTTCGCTTTTGCATCGGACTGCCGAGCTTATGACTCCTGCCTGCCCTCCGGTAGTTGTATTCAAATAAATATGTTTTACAATATACATATTTTCATCCATTCAGGCGTTTACTACTTTGTACCCTTCGCGTTTTTACTTGCCTCTGCCGCCTTTTCACTTTCAAATTGCCGTAGCTTCAGGTGCCCGACATTCCACATAGTTTCCCGACAAGCCTTCAGTAACTTTTGCTCTTCTGGAAGCAGTTTTACAGCACTTTCTAAGTCAGATGAATTGAGAATTGCCTGCTCCTTTAGGCGTGATTCATCGAGGCAAACAGCCCCTTGGTACATCATGTCTAGGATCGCATCGGTGTTATTACCCTCTTTCAAAACCTCATCAAGCCTCCTGACCATCAGTCCTACCCACACGAGCTGTCTGTCTGCGCGCACTTTGATCATCGCGTTCCAGTAGGGAAGACGGTACTGATCGGTGAGCTTCTTCTTCGCATCGAGCAGTTGATCTGTTTGCAAATAGAGCCCCGCGTCGATTGCACCGACGACAGTCATGTCCGCGTCGATGAGTGTACTGATCCGTGCCTTGGCATCGGCGAGAAGTGTTGCATCGAGGAAGGGGAGAGTAGCCACGTACGAACTTTGCTTTCGGAGGAATGAAATTTCCTGCATCAAATCCGCGCGCATGCAGGTCGATGCTCTGTCAATCAGCGTGTCGCGGTTTGCTTGGCGAATTGCATCGCGGCAATAGGCTCTGTCCGTCCGTGATTTTTCGACGTTGCGCGCAATTTCCGACTGCCATCCTGCGATTTTTGGTGCGGGGAGCAATACATCGATCCGTGTTTCGGGGATGCGTTCGTTTAATGCCGTGTGCAGCGCAGAAAGTTTTTGTGGTAATGCGACACTCACATCAATCACCTCTGTTCCGCTTGCTGATGCGCCGGAGCCCGTCTCTTCCGCAAAAGCTGGGACAGCACTGAGTGTGAGCGCGAGTCCGAGGGAAAACAGAAATGATTTTTTGCGGAGGATCATCGGGGATGATGATAGCATGACAAAGAAGAGATAGGAACTAGGAGGGCTAGCTTTCTAGCTTCTAAATGGAATTTTTTTTTGAACGTTCTTACCATGCGCAGAACTGTTTTTTTCTTTTCTAGTAAACAAAATAAAGGTACACAGCATTTTTTATTATTCGCAGCATTTCATAATACAGTATATTTTTTGTATGAATTCTGTTATCCGTTCCTATAAAGATTTGATTGTGTGGCAACGAGCGATGCAGCTGACAGCTGCTGTGTATTCGCTCACAGAAAATTTTCCGTCGACTGAACAATTCGGATTGATTTCTCAAATGCAAAGGTCGGCAGTATCGATCGCTTCTAATATCGCAGAGGGCAGACACAGAGGTACACGAAAAGAATTTAGACATTTTTTACTGATTGCATATGCTTCCGGTGCTGAGCTCGAAACGCAGATTTCCCTTTCAAAGATGCTTTTAAAAACTGCACTATTGGACTATGCAATAGTTGATCGACTTCTCCTCGAAACAATGAAAATGTTGAATAAAATGATCTACGAATTGCGTGGCAAAGCTTAAAAATTCCTTCTAGAAGCTAGAAACCTAGTCTCCTAATTCCTAAACCCCCTTCTTCAACTCCTTCTCCTTCTTCGCAAACGCAAGAACCGTCTCCACATACGTCGCGTGGCTCCATGTGAGCGGGGCGACAGAGAGGGGAGCTCCTGTGAAGGGATGCATTTGTTCGGGGAGGATTCCTGTCGGTGTTGCGAATCTGCGGGCCCAGTCGATGATGGCTTTGCCTTTGTCGAGGTCAGCAAGCGTTTTTGCGCGGGCGATTTCCCACTGCGCACTCCAGAGTGTCGTGATGATCCACGGGTTTCCGGGGATGTCGGCGTTTGGTGTTGTGACTGCGTGGTAATTATCGATTGTGAAGCGAGCGAGTCCTCCGACGGATGTTTTCACCGCGAGTTTTTCTTGGAGCTGTGTCATGGTGGAGATGATGCGTGGATCGTCCGGTGGCAATACGCCCAGTTTCCAGATGATCGAAAGGCTCGCGTCGGGCGTGGTGTCGCGCTCAACTGTTTCCCCGTTTTTACGTTTGATTTTCTTCATGAATCTCTGCTCTTTTTCGTCGAACATGTGGAAGATTAAAGCCTGTTTCATCTCATCTGCGACGTGATGGTAGCGTTCGGAATGCGTGACGTGACCGAGCATTTGTGACATGTACGCGGCGGCCTGCAGCCCCGCGATGACGGTTGCGACGGTGTAACTGAAGATCCCACGGTGCTCTTCCCAGAGGTCGTAACTGGGGAGGGGGAGTCCGGTTTCCTCTTCACGGAATTCGCAGAGAAATTGCGCGGCATTCCGTATAAATTTCTCGTACATCTGCTGCAAAAATTCAAAGTCCTGTGTCTGTTCAAAGTGCTTCGCGAGGGCGTAGAGCACGAGTGCGGTTTCATCTTCCTGAATGGGAAGTTGCGATTCACCTTCCCGAAACCACGGGTGCCACGAAGACCCCACAGAACCGTCCGGATTATATTTATGGAGCAAGTAGCCATCGGGAGTCTGTACCCTGCAACAGAATTCAAAAAATCGTCTCGAGACTTCACTGTATCCCGCTTGGTCGAGTGCGAGGGACACAAATGCGCCGTCTCGGGGCCATACATACGTGTAGGTATCGCGGTTGAACATCATGATGTCGCTATCCGCTGCGGCGAGGATCCCTCCGTGATTATCGGCATGGACGCGAATCATCATCAGACTTCGCTTGTAGAGTTCGACTGCTTCCGGTGACAGTGATCCAAAATCTGCATTCGCTTTCACGACCCAGCTCTTCCAATAATTTGCGGTGTTGTGGAGAAGTCGTCCCGGACTTTCTGACAAAATCAGCTGCTGCATCTGCACCACTTCGTCGAGGGTTTGTCCTGCACAGAGCCACATGATGATTTCGGTTTCTTTATCTTTCTGCACGATCGCATGAATCGCGACGGTCGAATCTACAGATCCCTGTTCGATTGTATTCTTGCTCAGCGTTCCGTCTTCTGCATCTTTCCACGTGCCGATGAAGCCGTTGTAATTGGCTTTGCCGACGGTAAAAGAAGAGATGCCGCAGGTGCTGACGAGTTTTCTGCTGTGGAGTACGGAATCGTATTCACCGCCGCTGTGGCCGATGAAACATTCCTGTGGATTATCCGTTTGTCCGCCGATGAGGAAGTAGCGTGTCTGACGGAAATGGATAATCGAGTTCGTGTAGGGTTCATAGAACGCTGTGTCTTTTTGGTTGTCGCCGTAGATATGAAAATCGTGGTGATAGAAAATTTTCACGATCTTTTCCTGTCCGTCGAGTGAGCGAATGAGACAGCGACGAAGGAGAATGTTATGCACAGGATGGACGCAGTCTTCCATCACCATGCTGATTCCCAGTTTTTCGTTCGTCATCGTACAGCTGCCGACCAGCGTATCGAGTTTGTAGGCGAGATTGATCACCCAGCTGCCATCATTGACCCACGAAAATCCTTTGCCTTCGACAAAGACTCCAAGTTTATGGACGATGCCGTATGTTGTGTGATCTTCCATTCCGACGTACGGAAAGTAGAGATCACGCATCTGCAAGTGCTGGTCGAACGTTGCGAGGAGTGTGCCGTTTCCGAGGACGAGTGGTCTTGGCATATTCAGTGAGTAGTGAGTAGGTGGGAGTGAGTAGACGGAGGAGTTGGCTAGTTGGCTAGTTGGCTCGTTGCTAGATTTTTATTTTTTTTATTCATGGGGATTGATTTTGTTGCAGATCGAATTTTCTTCGTCCGTACCGTTGTTCCTGATGTTCCGCTCACGCGGGCTTTCAGGTCACAAAGGGCGTGGCTGAAGCGGCGGTAGGCTTCGTAGGGCGAATCGTAGGGGCTGAAATATTTGTGCACATCGCCGTCGCTCCAGTACTTGGTACACATGTAATAGAAGTGGTCAGAGGTCTGGAGCTTGCGCCATGTCTCCAAAATCTCGGCGTCATTCGTTGCCTTCACTGCGTCTTCCATGGCATAGAGCGCATCGAGTGCGGAACGCTGAATGTGATTTCCCTGCCATGCAGATAGGTCACGTTCGGTGTCTGCCCATGAGATGATGTTATGCACGTCGTACGTGTCCGTGTGATCGGCATCTTTCCATCTCTTCAACACCTCGGAGGGCGTCGCCGTACCGATATTTTTTTGTTCCAGTTTATAGGGGAGTGAGCGCATGAAATCGAAAATTCCCGTTGCTTCCCACTGGTGTTCCCCGAAGGTTTCGTAGTCCATGAACAGGTTAATGCTGTGGCCTTCGTTTCCGTCGAGCCAGTGCGTGTAGGTGTCGGCATAGAGCGGAAATGCTGCCCAGTTTCTGTCCGAAAAGCGAAATGCGATGTCGTCACTCAGGCGATAGTTTTTGAGTAAGATATGAATCTCGGAGCTTCGCATCGGGAGAGGTCGGTTATCTCGGATGATGCGTTCTTTTTCGGGACTCATGCGGAAATTCGGAGGACTGTAGGGGACGTTTGGGCTTCTGTGCCCAAGCAGGTGATCTGCGCCTTCGGCGATAATTCCTTCAAATCCCATGAGGCGTGCAATCTGCGCGATTTCGTTATTGAAAATCAGTTCTGTGTTACGAAATACTTTCGGTGTTTGCCCGAAAAGTTCTTTGATCGTGTTCACGTGTTTCGTGACCTGCTTACAAAATTCCGCGAGTGACTTGATCGAACTCAGTGAGTGGTAATACGTCTCTGCCAAAAATTCCACACGTCCTGTCGCAGCGAGTGCCTTGAACGAATCGAGGACGTCCGGTCCGTACTCCTTACATTGATCGAGAAAGACACCGGAGAGCGAATACGAGATCGCGAAGTTTGGATGATGATTGAGGAGATCGAGCATCATCTTGTTCGTCGGCAGGTAGCACTTCTCGGCAACCTTGCGGAAGATCGCGCGATTTTTCTCTTCATCGAAGTAAGTGATATCACCGGTGCCGATCTCACGGACACGCAGGTCGCGGAGTCGGTAGGGTTGGTGAACCTGGAAGTAGAAGCAGACGAGCGGGGCCATATAATTAGGAGTTAGGAACTAGGAGTTAGGACTTAGGACTTAGGAATTAGGAATTAGGAGATTAGGTCGTTGTAGACATTCATCACGGCGCCGGATTGGTTTTTCCAGCTGAGTCGCTGGAGGACGCGTGGGGCTTCTGAAATCAATTGCTGCGCCAGTGGTTTCTCTCGGAGGATCGTTAGGATGCAATCTGCGAAGCGTTCCGTGTCCCAGAAGTCAGAGGTAAATGCATGGTCGATCACTTCCGCGGCGCCGGATTGTTTGCTGAGTACAACAGGAACGCCGTGCGCGATTGCTTCGAGTGCGACGAGTCCGAACGGTTCGCTGATCGAGGGCATCACAAAACAGTTTGCTTGTTTGTAGAGGGCTGTTGCTTCTTCGCGTTTTACTTTTCCCGTGAATACCACGCAGTCGCTGAGTCCGAGGGTGCAGGCTTCGTCGATGAGTCCCTGCAACATGCCGCCTTCGCCTGCCATGACAAATTGTACGTCCGGCCTCGTGTCATGAATTGCACGTGCGATCTGCAAAAACTGCCATGGGTTTTTTTGAACAGTGAGTCGTCCGAGAAACAGAACCAGCGGGGGACGCTTGAGGGTGTCGCTTGGTACGCGGTGGATGACATGATGTTGATCGTGACCATTGTGAACGACCGTCACTTTGTCTGCGGGAATGCCGTAGTGCTTGGTGATGATATTTTTTGTGTACTGACTCACGGCGATCACGCGGTCAGCAGCGAGCATCCCTGCGCGCTCACGATCTGCAATCCATTGGTTCGGGTGAAAATCCGTGCGATCGAGCTCGGTTGCGTGAATGTGTGCGACGAGCGGGACACGGTGATACTGGCTTGCGCGTACTCCCGCACCGTAGGTCATCCAGTCGTGACAGTGGACGACATCGGCGTTCACGTCCTGCGTCATGTGGACGCTCATTTGGGAAAATCGTTCGACCGCTTCACCGAGATCTGGGCCATAGAGATCTTGAATATTTTCTCCGGCAACTTCGAAGTGCATGCGCGACGCGTATTCATCGAGCCCCTCGTACGGACGCAGGGTGCTTTTCACAAAACGAATGATAGGCATCTCATCCGCAGGTCCCCGAAGCATCTCACCTTCAGACGCCGTAATGTTCGATGTCGGTAAGACGAGTGTCACCTGTGTGCCGTTTTTCAAAAGCCCCTTCACGAGCCCCTGACAGGCAACTCCCAAACCTCCCGAGTGGAGTGGTGGGTATTCCCAGCCAAACATGAGTGTGTGAAGTGACATGTATGTTTCGTGTTTGTTTTTGAGCGTTTTCTTTTTTTGCTTCAAAAATCTGATTAGTATAACAGAAAATATAATTCCTGCCTATGCATCAGAACTTGCTGAAACTATGAACAATGTTTTGATGATATTTTCTTGGTTTTGATTATTGCTTTTTTTGCAAAACATGGTGTACTCCTTTTTCAAGTGGATGCAAATCATGGTCGCTTTTTTGAGATTTTTCTTTCAGATATTTTTCGAGAGTACTGCAGAGTTCTTGCTCGATATAGGCAACAATAATTCGTGGATCGATATAGTATTTTTTACAGGTGGCGGGACGATTTCCCAGTGCGCTGGCTGCGCGTTTTACGGCTTCCACAATAGCCTTCTTCATTTGCGTACCTTCCTTTTCACCCAAGTCTACAAATGATCCTGCCGCGCTCACCGTTCCTCCCCACGTGCGAAAATCCTTTGCACTGAAATGTTCTTTGGCGATGTTTTGAATATACGCATTTACTTGATCCGAATGCACAGGCTTCCATTCACTCGTTTCATCGAGGTAATGAAAGAGTTCATGACCGGAAATCTCCTGACAATCCCTAATCACATTCGCAAGTCGCGTGTCGTGAATATCAATATCCTGATGCACGCCACTCTTGCCACTGAACCGAAAACGGATTTCATTGCCGTGCAGCTTCACATGGCGATTTTGGAGAGTCGTGAGTCCGTATGAATGATTTTCCTTTGCGTATTCTTCGTTGCCGACACGCATGTGTGTGACATCGAGTAAATGCACGATCGCTGCGAGTAATCTTTTTTCTGTGAGATCACTTCCATGTAAATCTTCATGAATCTGCATGCGAATTTTTGGCAGTACGAATCCAAAAGAAACGATCTTATCAAACTTGGTATGGTTCCGGAGAGTCTGCCAATGCTCGTGGTATCGATATTGCTTTCGTCCGCGCTCATCTCTCCCTGTTGCCTGAATATGTCCGAGCGGGGAGGGGCAAATCCATACGTCTTTCCATGCGGGAGGGATCACGATGCCTTCAATGCGCTCGAGCGTCGTGCGATCGGAAATATTTTTTCCATGCTGATCTTTATAAGAAAAGCTTCCACCCTTTTTTTGTCTCGAAATTCCCGGTGTCGAGTCACTCACATAATGAAGCCCCGCATCCTTGGCCGCCTGCAGGGGATCGGTGTCTTTGGGGAGAGCGCGTGTGTGCATACGTATTCCATCGTAGCGTCAAACAATCAGCGAGGACAATTCAATTCCATTTTCGTAGAGACGACCCAGTGGGACGTCTCTGTTGTTTGTGTATAACGAAAAAGACGTGCGCTCCGCACGTCTCTACGCAAGGAAATATTCAGATTGAAACTATTTAATCGCCATCAGCACCTGTGCTCCTCCCGTATATGGAAGTGGAGTTCTGACATCTCGTATGGTAGCAAGCACGTACGCAATGCCATTCACAATGGCAAAGTCATTCAGCTGAGACGTATTTCCTTTGATAGGAATCGGGTAAGAGTAGGAATTCTTCGCTCCTGTTAAGAGACTAAATCGATCCATTTTGACGACAAGCGTGTATTCATTTTGCGTGATATAGGTGGGGAGCTGAGGACCACTCGCGGTTCTGAGATAGGCAATGTAGATGTGGTTTCCCGCAACGAACATTTTTGTGTCGGCAGCCATGCCATATGCTTTTGCAAGATTTGTTGTGCCCTTTGGATATTGGTACGTCCACAGCACTCTCTTATTGTTGACATCAAACACTGTCAGTCGAGGATTAGCGGAGGCATCGGGATTGGTCATACCAGCCTGACCACCAAACGCGGGTTCTGGCAAAAATACAGCGGCATATTCGTTTGTGCCGGGGACACAGGCAAGTTGAGGAGCCCAGTTAAGCATGCCTTGACCCACTGCAATCCCTGCTGATGTGATAGTGAGTGGTGATTTAAACTGAAGAGCGCCCGTGTTTTTATTAAGAGCAGTTAGTTGTATAGGTGAAGTGACAGTGGCGTAGCCGTTTGCGTCGTGGGGTTGTGAGAGGACGAGTGTGAATTTATCTGTGAGACAAAATGGTTTGATCGCCGAAAAAGAATCGGTATCTAGGTTCATCGAAGTAGTTGTATCTTGATAAAACCACCCGACATTTGGTTTAAAGGCTTGGTTTGCAGCGGTGGGCGTCATTCCTTTCATCTCCGCACTCCTTACTTGGATTCCGGGATACCCCAAGCCATTTGCAGTTTTGCGCTGTGGGCCAATGGTAAACAAACTTGGACCCGAAACGAGTATCGTCGGAAGATTCAAAAAATATCCCAAGTTTGTATCGCCGCCCGGCAATAACAGCGATTTGGCAGTCAACTGTCCATCAGTCGGAAATATAGAAACGTGTTTGGCCGTACTGACATGACCCCAGTAACCCATAAATGCCCATGGATTTCCGTCCGCGACGGTTATTAAGCTGCGCATATTTGCTCCGCTAACACGATCATATTTTGTCCTCGTTGCGCCGGTGAGCGCATCGTAGTCAGCCTGTTCACTAAAGTCTCCGTCCGATCCAAAGTGCAAATGGTTATCCTCGGTCCAACTGGAAGCAAATTCTCCCGGCCTTAGTGACCGGCCCTCTGATCCGGTTATGTTGTATTCTCCTCTCGTTGTTTTCTTAAGCGTTGTTGGAAATTGTCTTTTCAAGACTCCAGTGACGGTATCAAAAAATCCTACGTCCGTAGTTGTGGTACCCGGCACGAGTAGGGCGATTTCATTGTTTCGCATTAACAGATTTTTACTGCGTACTGACGGTCGAACCGCGGCAGTTACTGGGAGAGTGGAGATTGGTTTTTGGTTGATGATGGTCTTTGCAAACAGCAATGCCGGAGACGTACCCAGTGCATTTGGACTGAAAGAGTTATTCGTGCCGTTGCCGAGGATACTTGGTCTGGTTTCATTCCCCCCTGTTTGCACCTGCCCAGCTAATTTTGGCTGATCAAAAGGAGTCGGACTAGCAGGAGTGGTGGATAAAGAATTGGTAATAATGAGACCAAGCAAAACAATTGCAACAACCATAGAGAGGGCAGCAAGTTTTTTTATCATGAGAATGGTGGTGGAAGGAATTTTCTGCACTCTACACTCTTCAAAATGTGAAAAGCACTTGACCCCCACTGCAATTGCAATGCATTACGTTTACTCAAAAAAAGACGTCCCGAACCGGCGGGACATCTCTACGAAATTTTTTATCGTCTCTTCTTTCCTTTAGCCTTCTTTGTCGTCTTCACTTTTTTCACAGGCCTCACTTTTTTCTTTGCTGGTTTTGCCTTTTTCTTAGGGGCTGTTTTTTTCTTCTTAGCAGCAACCTTTTTTGCTTTCATTTTCTTTGCCGGCTTTTTAGCCTTCTTCGCAATCTTCTTTGGCTTTGTCTTCTTGGAAGCTTTTTTTTGAGCTTCTTTTGCTTTTGTAGGAGTCGATTGCAATAGAGGAGGTGTTGGTTGCGCATCTCCCAGACTACCAAAAGCCGATGGCGCGGTTGCCGGAGTTGTCGTCGGTGCAGTTACTGTGGGCGTCGCGGTCACTGCTGCAACAGTAGGCGTTGCTGCTGGTAAAGTAGGAGCAGGGGTCACAGGTGTTGTTGATGGCACTGCCGGCACTGCAGGAGTTGCAGGCTTTGGGGTGTCAGGTCTTTCCTGTGGCGCGTGACTAAAGAGATGTCCAAATCCGCTAGCGAGGTTCATAGGTGTCATAGGCTCACACTCTAGTCAGAGCATTTCTGAAATTCAAGGGGATGTTTTAAAGCTAAGATTTTTGCGCATGCATCACTTTCGAAGCGTCGAGATCCATTCGATGAATGCATGCAGAAAGCGTTCACGACGTTCTTGCTGCTCTTCACTCAGTGATGCAATGAGCTCCTTCTTTTTATCCGCAATCGAGGCGTTGTCCCATCTTTGTAGTAGTGTTCGCATCCCAAGGGATGAAGTTTCTCCATTCCACGACTGCGGAAGAACCAAAAATCCGAATGCAGCGAGAGGGGGGTCCCACGTGACATCGACATCGATCCATTGTTTTGTGTTTTGATTCTGCACCTGAACGAAATTATGCCCATGTTCCCATTCGCCTTCTTGTAGAATTTTTTCGAGATGCTCTGGAAGATGTAATCCCTGTTCACTCCACCTGAATGTACAGACAACCGGTCTCCACACGATCCCCAGTGCGTCGAAGCACTTTTGTAGCACCAGATGCTTTCCTGTACATGTGCCGACACCTTTCGTACTCAGCACTTCCTCAATCGTTCGCCCTTCGCCCCAAGGAATGGTGGAGACTGCATTTGCGAGTTTTGTGATGCGATCTACTTCTGCTGCATCAAAAATGCTGTGTTTTTTGAGGAAGGTGGAGATCAGGGTTTGATCTGTTGGCATGTTTGAATTCTAACGCGATTCTCTTGATCTGCCCATTTCCGGTACTATACCAATATACGAAAATAATGTATAATATTTATGTGTCTAGCAACCTCGAATCAAGCGCAAATCAAGATCTCACGGGTGAGAAACTTGCTATTCTGCATAACAACGCAGATGACGGGGGCGGCGGCGTTTCGAGTAAAAATGGAGGCTTGTTTGTTTTGGGGAGACGCATCCATGATGCATTAGCCGGAACGCAGATGCGAATTCGAGATGTCGGTGTCGTTAATTTTGATGATATGGAGGAAACAGGTAATGATCCAAAAATGAACAAGCTTCGCCAGATTGTTCGAAGTACTGCAGAGGCCGCAGATCATGTAGAGCAAGCACTTTCGAGAGGTGAGCGCGTTCTTTCATTGGGTGGGAATCATGTGCGTGGTTTGGATGTGATTGGTGCTCTTCGCTGGTGTCATGAACAAGGTATTGAACTCGGCCTCGTATGGGTGGATGCGCATCCGGATGCAAACACTCCCGAGACATCACTCACAGGGGACATACATGGAATGGTTTCTGCTGTCCTTCTTGGTCATGGACCAGAGGAATTACTTGCTCTGATGAAAGGAGCGCCTTTTCTGAAACCTGAGAATGTCATCTACGTGGGTTTGAATGCCATAGATAATCCAAAAGGCAGAGAAAAAACGGAACTCACATTTCTTCAGGAATTGGTGAAACAGGGAACGCAGTGTTTTACGATGCGCGATATGAAAGCATCCTCTGGCCCAGACTTAATTCCAGAAAAAGCGAGTGGTGCAATAGCAAATCTTGGTGAGCGGTTGAAAGCAAAAGGAGGCAAAGCGTGGGTAGAGCTCGATGCCGATGTGTTTCGACAAGAAGAGGTCCCTGCTGCCGTCATGGATAATCCAAATGGCATGCCTGCAGAACAAGGCTACGATTTGTTTGAGCAAATCGGACATCATTTGCCGGTCATCGGTATGGGCGTGTCGGAATTATCACCGGGAAAAGAAACCCCTAATGGGCGATCAGGAAAAGTGATAGCCAGATGTGTCGCAGGCGCAATGGGGATCAGTAATATTCCCTATAGCTTGCAGATGGATGGCAATTCTGAGAGGCCGAATACTTTTGATCCACAGTATGATCCTAGTCGGGAGACTGTGACGCTTGGAATGAGGCATTTTTATCCGGAACCCGGTTGCGAATATGAAATGGATGGAAGCGGCGGAATGTACAATATTTTTATCAAAAAAGACGGAAGAGTGATTGGTGTGAAAGCGAAGCACGAACACATTCCCGATTTGCGGATTGGTTCGAGAGTTTTTTTACCAAAATGCAATTGCTATGGCACCATTCAAAAAATCGTGATGCCTTATACCGACGGGCGTACAGATGATGTGTTGGACATCGAGCTGGACAGTGGGCAAGTAAAAACGATGGTGAAGATTCCGGAGGTTTTTGATGAACGGCGAAAAGCAGCGTAGTCACAATCAATTTCTTTAGCGTCATAAAAAAGAGGCCACATGGCCTCTTTTCCCATTCCATTTTTTATCACTCACCGCACATCCTCCTCATGTAGCTCAGCTCTGTAGCGAAGGGTCAGGCGGATGTTTCTTTGGTAGCAGGCGGTTGCCTCTGCGCGGGCGGGTGTTTTCCGTATGCAAATTGCCCAGAGCTTATCGTTGTGGTCGCTGCGGAGAGTACTGACATCGTCCTGTTTCGCAGTAGAAACCGGTACGGGTGGAAGGAATATTTCAACTGGTTCGATGCCGGCTCCTCCGACGAGGACCGAATTCACATCGACTTTTGCGAGAAGGCCTTTTTGATTGAGGTAGCTATAGAGCATGCCGTTATTAACATATGTTTTCAGCGGTGCAGTCAGGCCGTACTGGTCATTACAGATTTTCGCTTCGATTCCTGCGATTTGGTAACAGGGGTGATTGGTGAAACCCTGAATATCAAATTTTGCACCGGCAAAGACATTGCTGTCATCGGTGATGCCATTTGGTTCGGTCATCACAAATGTGTAGGCAATGTTTGGAAGTGCGTTCGTATCTTCCGCATGGGAAAAACCGACCGTGAGTCCAAAAATAGTCACGAGTCCTGCGAGTAAGGAAAATTGGAGATGTTTCGATGCGATGCTCATAGCAGCGAGGGAAAGGAATGATTGGCAAATGCTAAGTACGCCACTGTAGCAGAGTTTTTTTTGTGGGGAAATATCACAATCGTTCGTCCTTCGATACATTTTTGCTGCGGCAAAAACACTCCCGCCTTCGCCTCTTGGCTTCGGACGGGCAGGCAGGATGACACATGAGCATGGCAAAATTACTTTTTCTTCCCCTGCACTTTCTCCGCAACCATTGCGGCAAAACTGATTGGGACGAAACGTGTAGCAAAGGCCCCTACTCTGTTCCGGATACCCGGAACGACCAATTTTTTTCCTGCACACAAGGCGCTGTATCCACGCAGTGCGACCGTCGGTGCGTCCATGACCGATCCCTTAAAAAGACGCGAACTTTCCATATGCGCCGTTTTTGCAAACTGCGTTTTGGTTGGGCCGGGGCAAAGACACGTGACGGTGACTCCTGTTCCTTTCAGTTCACGTGCGATGCCTTCCGAAAAAGAAAGAACGTACGCCTTTGTCGCGTAGTAGACAGCCATCAGCGGCCCCGGTTGAAATGCAGCGGTCGAGGCGACATTTAAAATCTTTCCACTCTTCTTTGCGACCATTGCGGGCAGCAGCAATTTCGTGAGCTCCGTGAGTGCCGTCACATTCACTTCGAGCATCATTTTTTCCTGCGCGAAGTCTGTTTTATGAAATGCTCCGTACGAACCAAAGCCGGCATTGTTGATGAGCATATCAATGTGGATCGATTTCTTCTTGAGGGTTTCGACGATCTCCGCAGCGGCATTGGGTAACGACAAATCTTTCGCGATCACCGTGGCGGTGATGCCATGCGCTTTTTCGAGCTCTGCTGCGAGGGTCTTCAGAGCCTCTTCACCCCGAGCCACGAGGACGACATTCATCTTGTCTGCCGCACAGAGTTTTGCAAACTCTTCTCCGAGTCCACCGGAGGCCCCTGTGATGAGTGAAGTTTCCTGCATGTGTGTGAGTGTACAGCAAATGGCCGTATACACTTCCAAATTGTATTTTTGGCTCAGATATGCTAAAATAATGGGAAGAACATTACACACAAAACATGACTCACGAGCGTCCACTGTCACTGGCAAAAACCATTATCTCCGTTGTATTAGTTTCAGGAACCGTGCTTCTTTTCAGCATTGCATTCGGTTCGTTTTTCTTTGTCCGTGCGCAGCAGATTATGGAGCAGGCACTGAAGACACGGCTTATGAATATAGCAGCGAGTTCCGCACTCGCATTTCGTGATACGAATTTGGAACAGATTCGGGGACCCGAGGACGTCGATACTCCTGTCTACGCCGATGCGATCGCGATCCTGAATAGCATTCGTAATCAAAATCCCGGACTCAAATTCACGTATATTTTCCGGCCAACGAAAGACCCAAACGTTTTCGAATTTGTGGCAGATGCAGACTCGCTTCACCCATATGACAAAGTGGATTTGAATGGTGACGGAGCGATTGACGATTCCGATGCACTCGCGCCTCCCGGAACGCCGTACGATGTCTCGAGGCTCGCTAGTATTCATGAGGCACTCAAAGTTCCCGTGACGACGGATGCTCCGTATACCGATCAGTGGGGAACCTACATGTCGGGATTTGCCCCGATTCGCGATCGACGCGGTGTATTCAAAGGAATTTTGGGAACGGATATGGATATCGCAAATTACACGGTGTTGTCGCAGAGCATTTTCTCACCTGTTGCATTTCTTCTGTTCGTTCTGACGGGTGCCGCGATCGCAGGATTCATTGCAATCATTATCTGGAAACGCCGTCTGGAGTCCTTTTCCATGCTCGAGTCCGAGCGCGCCGCCCTCTTACAGCTGACCTTCCATCAGCTCGGGACGCCACTCACGATCATTCGCCTTGCGACCGAGTCTTTACATACCGCTGTCGTGCCACATGCAAAAGCATGCCCCGGCGCTCTCAAAGATATCATCTCTTTGCGTGACGGTGCAGACAGAATCGATAGCATCCTCAAGTCACTATCGGGTGCAGACCAAGTCCATCACGGCAACGTTGAGTACACGTTTGCCGCAACGCCGTTGCAGTCAGTTATCCACGACGTTGTCCACGATCTCCACGATATTTTAGAACGCAAACATCAGAAACTACTCGTGTCCGATGTACCGGATGTTTCTGTGAATATCGACCCGACGCGTATCGGCGCAGTGCTCCGTGAAATCGTCGGCAATGCATCGGACTTTTCCGCGAAAGGCTCACCGATTGCGATCCGCACATCCGTCAAAGGTAATTTTGTGCATATCGTCGTGAAAGACGAAGGATGTGGCGTACCAAGCCATGAAATTTCCAGAATGTTCGAAGAATTCACCCGCGCATCAAACGCCGCAATCCATAAACCAAACGGCAACGGCCTCGGCCTCTACATCGCAAAAGGCATCATCGAAAAAGCCGGCGGCACCATCAGTCTGAAAAGCAAAGTCTCGGAGGGGACGACGGTGGAGTTTACGCTGCCGCTGAGGTGAGGATTTCAAGCTGAACTCTTCAAAAACATCCGCACCAAACGAATCGTATCGTACGAATATTTTCCTTCGAAGTGCCCGAAAATGGGGGAGAGGGCGGTCGAGCCATCATGGATTTTAAAGACGGCGGCTATTTCGTTAAAAATCGCAGCCTCTGGTTTCAGGTATTCGATATCAAGCACGGTACCTGCCTCCAGAATCGCTTCGACGTGTGCGACGATGGTGCCTTCTTTCAGGTTTCTTTGTGCCGCCATCTCCGCGAGAGGAATTTTTTTCAGGACGAGCTGGCGTGTTCCTTCGTACGTTGAGTTCGTGCTGAGAATGTTTCCGATGCGATGGAAGATGCTTTTTCCTTGCCTTTGGGGAATCGGTTTTTCTTCCAGTCCGTGCACGGATGCGAAGCGTTGGATGATGGGCAGAAACTCCGAACCGTACTGCTCAGCTTTTTTGTCGGATACTCCATACATCTTCCGGAACGATTCTGCTTTTTTGGGAAAATACGCTGCCATCTCGCGGAGGGATCTGTCACCGAAGACGACGAAGGCGGCGACTCCGTCCTTCTCTGCGATTTTGCGTCGCAGTGCGCGCAGTTCTTCGAACAGTTCTTCATTGAATGCGATGTCCTCATCGTTCTTCGCGCGCTTGGTGAATACAGAACTTTCGCGTGGCTTTCGAAGTTTCAGTGTCGACTTTTCTTTCAGGAACATGCGGCCTGCTTCCGGCACGCTCAATGTTGGGTATTGCCCATCCGCTTTCGCGAGCAGATTTTTTTGGAGGAGCGATTGGACGATGTCGTGGAGTTGCCCTATATCAAAATCCGTCACCGCGCCGAACACAGACAGCTGATCATGTTTTAGGTTCCTCATTCGCTCACTCGTTTTTCCGCAGAGCACATCGCACACATGTGCCGCTCCAAACCTCTCTCCCGTTTTGATCACGGCACACAATATTTTTTGCGTGACAATCGTCGCATCAAATACCTCTCCTTGGTCGAGGCAGCAATCGCAGCCGTTACAGGTTTCTGCGACGTCCTTTTCGTCGAAGTATCGGAGCAAATATGCCCGCCGACACGTCTCAATTTCTCCGTACCGCAGCATCTGCGCAAGTTTTTGTCGCATCACTTTTTGTTGTGCTTTGTCCTGTATCTCGTCGATGAAAAATTCCTGTTTGATTTTATCGCCGTAGGAAAAAAAGAGGACACAGTCGCTGCCGAGGCCGTCGCGTCCCGCACGTCCTGTCTCCTGATAGTAACTTTCGATGTTTTTCGGCAGATCAAAATGGACGACCGTGCGGACATCTGGTTTATCAATGCCCATCCCAAACGCCGTTGTCGCAGTGATGATGTCGATATCGCCGAGCATAAAAGAATCCTGCGTCTTTTTCCGCACCTCTGCATCGAGTCCTGCATGGTAGGGGAGTGCTTTAAATCCCTCTGCGTTTAGATCCGCCGCGAGCGATTCCGTTCCTTTCCTCGAGAAACAATACACAATCGCAGGCAGACGTTTTTTGTCGCGAAAGAGGAGGAGCAGACGGTCGAACGCGCGTTTCTTTGGATACACTTGGTACGTGAGATTCGGGCGATTGAAACTCGAGAGGAAGAGGGGTGCGTCATGTAGGCTCAATTGCTCACGAATGTCTTCGCGGACTTTTGGTGTGGCTGTTGCGGTGAGAGCAATCACCGGAACTGTCGGAAACGTATCCCGCAAGATAGTTAGATTTCGATAGTCCGGACGGAATTCATGTCCCCATTCCGAAATACAATGCGCTTCATCAATCGCGATTAGTTTCACTTTTATGGCAGAAAGAAACGATAAAAATCCCTCGACCGCGAGTCGCTCCGGCGCGATGTACAGCAGCCGCACGTTGCCGTTCACAATTTCATTTCTGACTGTCGCTTGCTCCGCAGCACTCTGGCTACTATTCAAAAAAGCCGCCGCGATGCCGTTTGCACAGAGGCTGTCCACCTGATCTTTCATGAGCGCAATGAGAGGGGAGATGACCAGCGTGATGCCGTCCATACAAAGAGCAGGCAACTGAAAACACAGCGATTTCCCACTCCCCGTTGGCATCACTGCGAGGCAATGTTTCCCAGAAAGCAGTGTCTTCATAATGTCCTCCTGCAATGGCCGAAATGTTTGATACCCAAAATGCTTTTCGAGGAGGGTGTGGAGGTTCGGTGGTGTTGCGACGTCTGGCATGTCAGTACATTAGATTGATCCTGTTTCGCCGTCTAAACGATTTCAATTTTTCTTTGGGGGTGTCTTGTTTTTTGGCATATGGAAGGGGGGAATGGCGTTCTGTGGGTGGGGAGAACATCCCTACCAAATTCCCTCATTTTTCCCTACACTACCCACTCTTCCTTCCTTTTTTCATAGACCACGGCGATGTCATTTTGCGGCTGCAGGACGTGACGTTTCATTACGATCACCATAAACCGATTCTCGACGGTGCGGGTTTTTCCGTGCGTGAAAATGCGAAGCTCACGATCATGGGTCAGAATGGTGCGGGGAAAAGTACGATTTTCAAATTGATCACGCGCGCGATTAAGCCACAAGAAGGCGAGATACACATGAAAAAGGGGATGACGATCGGAATTGCAAAGCAGGTGATTGCGAACGATGATTTACAAAAGACGGTATTGGAATTCTTCGAGAGCGCATTTTCCGAGAAAAAATATGATATTGATCGACACATTGCGCGCGTGCTCGATGCTGTGCAATTGAAAGCTCCCATGGAGAAAAAGATCAGCGCGTTTTCCGGTGGTCAGAAAGCCAGACTTCTCCTCGCATTCGCACTCATTCAAGAACCCGACATTCTCCTCCTCGATGAACCAACGAATAACCTCGACCAAGCGGGGATTGATCACCTGACGAGTTTCCTTGTGATGTACGAAAAGACGTGCATTGTCATTTCCCACGACGCAGCGTTCCTGAATAGCTTCACCGAAGGCGTGCTGTACCTCGACGCGCACACGCACAAAGTCGAGCAGTACACAGGGAATTACCTCGATGTGCTCGAGCGAATCGAAGAGCAGATCGAACGTGAGCAGCGGCAGAATGCCCGCATGGAAAAAGCGATCATTGATCAGAAAGAAAAGATCAACTTTTTCTCCCACAAAGGTGGAAAAATGCGCAAGCTCGCGAGCAAAATGCGCGATGCGGTCGAGGAAGCAGAGGACAATAAAGTCGAAGTAAAACGCGAAGACAAAACCATCGCCCCTTTCACGATCGACGCCGAAGAATTCCCAAAGCCCTTGGTACAAATCAGCTCCGTGCACATCATGGTCGGACATAAACCCGTGAAGAAAAATGTGGAGGTGACCGTGCGTCGCAAGCACACCCTCCTCATCACCGGTCCAAACGGAATCGGCAAAAGTTCGCTCCTCGAAGCGATGGCGAATGGTAAGGAAAAGGGTGCGGTGATTACCGAAGGCGTGAAGGTTGGGTATTACCGACAAGATTTCTCAGGACTTCCCATGGATAAAACCGTCTACGATATCCTCGAAGAAGCCATGGAAAAAGCGAATAATCAACTCGTGTATTCCACAGCCGCGCGCTTCCTCTTGCCCGCAGATAAGATCCAAACGCGAGCAGCAGCGCTCTCCGAAGGGCAAAAGGGTTTACTTTGTTTTGCGCGCTTCATGCTCCAGAAACCGACATTACTGATCCTCGACGAACCAACAAATCACATCAACTTCCGCCATCTTCCGGTGATTGCAGAAGCACTCAATGAATATCAAGGAGGGATGATCCTCGTCAGCCACGACAGCGAATTCGTTCAGCAAATACATATTGATGAGGAGTTGGATTTGGGCGCACTGTGAAATCATGTCGTCTCACAATTGTCGATACACATCTTTTCTGTGTCCTATGCGGATGACGGTGATGATGCGAATGGTGGCTGCTACCTCGTAGATGATGCGATAGTTCCCAATACGAATGCGATAGTGATGATCATATCCTTGAATGGGTTCTGCTCCTGCTGGGAAAGGATTTTCTGCGAGTGTCGCAATCTTTGTTTGAATACTACCCAGAATGCTCGCTGGAATGCGACGAATATCTTTTTGAACTGAATGTTTCAGAACGATGGAAAAAGGCTGTTTCATTTTTTAGAAACTGAAAACACTTTGGAGAAGGGGATGGTTTTTTCGTGTTTGCGTTCTTCAATCGCCTTAATGTCCTCGAGCTCTTCCTGTGCAGCAAGAAGCATCGCATATTCTGCAGGAGGAACCATAACCGACTTTGTCTGAGAATTTACGATCAAATACACAACTTTCTCATCTGAAATTGCTTTGGCTCCTCGCGACTTTATATCCTGTAACGTGATAGTGGTCATGGTAAATATAGTACGAATAAAGGTGCATTTATTATACCTTTTTATGATGCTAAATTCAAGAGATATTTTTCTCTATCTCCTTTCGCATCGCCTTCGTCATTTTCATGAAGACCATTATTCCTGCAATCAGTAACGTAGCATCGTCCGTGATGCCGATCAGTGGCAAAAAATCGGGAATGAAATCAAACGGAAGTATTCCATAGAGGAGTGAACCTCCAAGCAAAAATTTGGCAATGGGGGACGTGCGTGGATGCCGAAGGACATTCCACAGGATGTGTAGCTTTTGGAGCGACGAGAGAGTCGTTGTTGTTGGTTTCATCAAAGTGATCATACCATTCTTCATGCTACTCTGTGTCCATGGCGACCGCTCAATCCACCGCAGACTTTCTCGTCGATCAAATGTCCGCCGCCGGCGATATCCGCAGCCGCAAGATGTTTGGCGAATATGCCATCTACTGCAACGACACAGTGGTGGCGCTCGTGTGTGATGATCGATTGTTTGTGAAACCAACGGAAGCCGGCAGGGCTTTCATTGGGGATGTCACAGAAGGCGCGCCATATCCCGGCGCGAAGCTCCATTTTCAGATTGATGAAGAGAAATGGGAGGACGCTGAGTGGATGGCGACTCTCATTGAAAAAACTGCTGCGGAAGTTCCGCATGTGAAGAAGAGGAAGAAGTGAGATTACAGTGCTGCGGAATCTTGAGACAGCGCTCTGCCTGCTTCCAATCTTGCTTCTACAGCTATGCGCAATTCTTCGACGAATGCTTTTACCCTTTCAGCTTTTCTGGCTTCTTTTTCTATTTTAGTTTGAGCTTTCTTTTGCAGAGCTTCCATGATTCCAAAAACAGCGTCGCGCTCACTTTCTTCAATAGTATCAACATCTACTTCCCAGATTCCCTCTGCTTGTGAAGAAGCTTGGTAGAGCAATTCCCTACCTTTTTTAATCTGGAAATTTCCTTTTGGTGAAATACCAACGATTACCCGATTCGAATTGTCATCGGTTGGTTTTCTTTTGGTGTGAACAATACGAAGGGGATTCTCTTCATCAGGATTTATTACCAATCTACTTTTTCGCCTGCCAGCACCAATCGGAAGTAATTCATCGAGATTGCTCACACGAACTTTATCTCCTTTTACGGCGTGATATCCCAATCTCATTTCTGGAATAAAAGTATCCAATGTCTCGAAAGCTTCTGCCAATGCAGGGTCTAACTCGGCGGATTCCTTTTTTGCAGTGGTTTCTGACATAAATTGACGTAACAAGAATATATGTCAATAATATATAAAATGATTGCGCTGTCAATGACTGAAATTCTAGTGATTTTTGGAATACCTTGGTAATGCTAAGCCCGTCACATACACTTTCGCTATGAGTTTTTCTCACAAGGATATCGCTCTTTCACTTCTGCTTTCCTTCGGAGTCTTTGGAGGAATCTATCTTTATTATGCGCCGGATTTCTCGGCTGATGATCAATACGCCGGAGAGCAGATACTGCCGCCGATTACGTTTCATTCATCCTCTTCTATTCAAAGACGTGCTGCACTTCCGTTGGCAGAACGCAGTGAGTTATACCATAATGCGCGATTTGGTTACTCCGTTCTCTATCCAAAATATCTTGTGGGAAGTCGCTGTGATGTTCAGCCCTACGCAACAGAAGGGTATCCAGTGACTGTTCTGGAAGATGGTGATTCCTCCATCATTACTCCTACAATTTTAACGCACGATCAACAGGCGGAGAATTCCTCCGAAACGACCTGCGCCAAAGAAGATGTGACGCTTGATACTATCAAAAAGGAAATGCAGGATCCGCTTTTTTATTATTGGGGATGGAAGATGGTGGGGCAAAAAAATATTTCCAATGACGCAGAGCTGCTCGCATTCATTCGGCAGTGGTATGGAACCGGTTGTGAGATCCTTGCAAAAAATGAGACTGATCAACGCGGTGTCTATGATGTAGAGATAAAGGGAGATGAAGGTGACGATAACGTTGGTTCTTTATGTCCCTTAAATTTCATTTATGCTCTCAAATATTCGCCGACTCAGAAAATAGCAGTGACGTGGAAAATCGGTCAAGATGGAAGATTTGATGATTTGGACAATGAGATGATACGGAGTTTTCGATTTGAAGAATGATGTTAGCAAGTTCCCCTACAGTGCTTTCCTGAGAATAGATTCTACAAATTCATTTTTGGCCTCCGTATACGCCTCCCTGTCATTACGAAATTTTTCAGCGAGAGTTGTTTTGAGCGTAGCGTATTCCACAATCGTTTCCGGATGCATTCTTAGGAAGTCACGAAACACAAATCGTGCATGCCATTCGCGGTGCGTTGATTCCATGAGCTGCAGGTGAAATTCGCGGTGAGCAGGGGATGGCTTACAAAACCAATGGATGTGTGGGCGATAGGGGGCGTAGCAGTAGCCAATCGATTCCAAGAGTGGAATACAGGCCTTTGCTTCTTCCAGATTTTTTACGCCAATGAGAATATCAATGATCGGTTTTGCAGCGAGATTCGGCACGGCCGTGCTGCCCACATGATGCACGCCGCCATCGATCCAGCTCCCAAGTGTTTTTTCCAATAGTCTTTTCTCCACCTCATATTTCTTCGGCCACTGAGGATCATATGGTTCGATAGTAACCTCTTCGTCCTGCATGTTTGGGTTTGCATCCATGTAGCTACGATAACAAATAGTTTTTGACCGCGATACTGCGTTTTGAGCTGCTTTGAGTACGTGCGGGATCATTGATTTTTTGATTGAAAAGTGATCTTATACTCCTCCTCTATGAACCCCAATCAGCCGCAGTTTGAGATCGAGACGAAGATTCTTGATATAGATCCCAAAAAAATGCAGCAGGAGCTACGAAATTTGGGTTTTGTTGAATATTACAATGGGAGAGTGCATGCCGTGTATTTTGATACGCCGGATTGGCAGTTGCGAGATAATGGAAGATCACTGAGAGTTCGTCATCAACTGGAAACTGGAGTTGTGAAGAAAACAGAAAAATTAAAGAGAAAAAAGTATATTCCAGAGCTTGGTGATCATGATTGGGCAAAAAAGATTCGTGTGTGCGAAGAAATTGAAGTCGTATTATGTCCAAATGAAGGCGAGAGAGCGGATCAACTTTTTTGTAGAATGCGACAATTTTTTATTGAATCTGGACATCAGGAACACCAAGAAATCGAGAA
Organism: Candidatus Peribacteria bacterium; assembly: GCA_943355155.1. Classification (GTDB taxonomy): domain Bacteria; phylum Patescibacteriota; class Gracilibacteria; order Peribacterales; family Peribacteraceae; genus CALREJ01. The sequence continues at coordinate 7,808 of CALREJ010000003.1, read as the reverse complement.
GGATAGAATTTCGCTCAGAAATGGTGGAGTGCGTATCGAAATTGATACTCTTTTAAGACACAATGGAGGCAATATTAATATTCGACCATATTTAGAGATAGAGGCTGATAGTTATGCATTACTGGTTGAATGTGCAGTAAAATTAGGATTTAACAAAGAAGATGCACATCCTTGGTCGACGCGTAAGTTGCTTCGGAAAAAGCGAGCAGGAGAAATAAAATGAGTGAGATACAGAGCGGATTTCATGATTCAAAGTCTGTGGAAAACAGCAATGTGTTGCGGTATAGTGCTCGGGCGTTTCACCCATGTGGGTATCGTCAGCCTTTAAGATCATTTTCATAAGCGGGTATCGTACAATGGTAGTACATCAGGTTTCCAACCTGATGACGCGGGTTCGATTCCCGCTACCCGCTCCACCAAAAACCAATTCAATTTGGCAATCACAGACTCTTTAAAGATGTACCCGTAAACGGAATACAACTAGAATGTCTTGCATGAGTCATCGAGTAAGAAAAGCGGCGGAAAAAGATATCCCAACCATGTTACAACTTTGGGATCGTGTCTATCAGTACGATGTCTCTATGGAGAGCCATTTTCGGTGGGTTCTATTTGAAGATGCTCACAAACCATCAGCGACTACTGTTCTCATAACGAATGAATCTGATGCCATACTTGGCTTCGTTTCCTTCGTGGTTGTAAACAATGTAGGACATCTGAAGGCGCTAGCGGTCGATGGAGATCAGGAAGACGTAGCTACAGAATTGCTTGGGATTGCAGAAAAAAGCATGCAGTCAGAAGGCGCTACGTCAGTGTACGTAGTGAAGTACACAGGCAATCATTATTTCTTCCCTGGAATCGACAAGAGGTACACCGCATTGCTCAATTTCTTTTTGCGGAATGGTTACAAAGAAACAGAAGAAACGAAAGATATGTACATTGAACTGAAGAATTTCTCGCTTGATGCTCAAAGTTTTCACAAGATCGAAACTGCGGCACAAAAAGGAATCCAAATTCAAAAATATACAAACGACATGTTCGATGTGCTTCAGACTTTCCGCTCACAAACAGATAATCCAACATGGTTTGATCATTGGGATGCGGATAAGAAACCTGCTAGTGGCGCGTTTGCGGCTTTAGATGGAAATCAAGTTGTGGGTTTCTGCGAATATAAGGTCAGTAATGAGGAAGGTGACTTTGGGCCGCTGGAAGTTTTGATGGACTACCGAGACAAAAAAATAGGCAGCGCATTATTACTTAAAGCAATGCAGGCAATGCAAAAATTAGGGGCGAAGCAATCGACTGCAAAGTGGGTATGGCCTGCAAGGCTGTATGAAAGCAATGGATGGCTTGTCGATAGAACCTATGCAATTTTGGAAAAACAGCTCAAGGACATAAACTCCTAGCCGCACCCATCATAGTTGTAATAGATTCCAGTAACCCGCTCCATCCGGCTTCGTCTGCGGACTACGCCGCGATTTCGCTTTATGCATATGGGTTCGACCTGTCTCGGCGTAGCTCGAACAGCAGTGAGAGCGAAGACGGATTCCCGTCACCCGCTCCAGAATCTTCAGACTACGCTCGCTCTTGTTTTACCTGAGCAAGCAAATTTCTGTACATTGCGATACGTTCTTCGATGAGGCTCCTCAATCCTTCGGAAATTTGTAGCTTTTCCGATGCGGCAATAAATTTTTGATATTGATACGCCCTAATTTCAAGTATTGCTCTAATCTTTTTAGTAGGACGGCAAAAGGCAAATTGGTGACCGACATACAGACGTGGTTGATAAAACTTCTGTTTTGCATGAGTTCCTTCATGATCCCGAATGGCGGAAAGGATGTTATCGTCATTGTCATTGTACGGCTGCTTCTCGAATAGAGACGGATAAACAACTATCTGTGAAGGATGGTATTTTAAAAGTAAGCTATGTGCTAGATTTGAAAACGAAGCAGCGGCTGCTCTTGGAACATTCCTAGCTTGATTTGGCTGATAAAGAATCTCTGAAACATACTGCCGCATTGGCCCCAGATCAATTTGATTCAGGTATTTCTGTCTAAATGCAGGGTTCAGTTTCGCTTCCTCAAGTAGTATCTTTGCCATGAGTGTTTTATAACATATTATTTTTATTTAGTCAATTTCACAATTACTATTCATGAACTTAGATAGAATTAATGCCGAACATGCTCCCCTCAAAGGTTGTAATAGATTCCAGTAACCCGCTCCACCCAAACTCACGAAAAATATCGCATGAGGATTTCCCATTGGTTTTGCCCGAGGACAAGGTGAAAGGCGAGGGCCCCGACAATACCGTGGGCAATACCGAGGCAGAAGAGATTGGGGTAACGGTGATAGAGGTACGTAAAGATAAAACCGGCCACGAAAGTCAGAATGAAAAGTTCCAGAGAGGGGATATGCGCGCACGCAAAAATAGTGGCCACAACGAAAGAACGAATGGGGAGAACGGGGAGAAGCTGTTCGAGATTCCTCGCCACTAGATTTTGCAGCACGAACTGCTGCGCAATTCCCCACAGCGGATACACAGCCAGCAGGTACCAAAATGTTATAGGAAGAGTGTGCCCCATGGCGTGCCCGTACCCATACAAGAGCACTGCGGAGATGACAGTGAGTACAGCGTAGGGAAGTAGACATCGCCGGAAATTATCAACCCGAAACCCCCAAGAAGAGAGTAGATTTTCTTTCGAGTGGACGAGGCGATATACCAGATAGGCAATGACTATAAAAGCGGCAATGCCGTTGTAATAAGTGGCTATTTGGCTGCCCCACAGTATCTCCGTCACAGGCTGTAAAACGCCGATCAGCAAAATGAACACGAGTTCGCCATACAGTGGTTTCATGATGCGAGCTTAGCTACTGGTAAGCGGAAATGCACCTAGGTATCATCACATCGCTCTATGTCAGACAATAAGAAAACAATTGAGAAATTCATCGAAGGCTTTAATAAGTCAGACCATGTGCAGATCCTCTCCTGTCTGACAGATGACATCGTGTGGGATATGCCCGGCCTTTCCTACCATGTCGGCAAAGAGGAGTTTGATAACGAAATTGAAAATGATGCATTCGAAGGCATGCCGATTGTGAGGGTCACTCGCATGACGGAGGAGAATGATATTGTGATTGCGGAAGGAACTGTGCAGACCCAGAAGAAAGGCGGTGTTATCATGCATTTAGTCTTTTGCGATGTGTTTGAAATGAGGGATGGGAAAATCAAGAAACTTATTGGGTACGTCGTTGAGACAAAATAGCAGGAGCGCTTGGGAAGTGCTCTGTACTTTGAGGAAGAATTCACCCTCAGAATATTGACATATATAAGTAAATATGCTTTATTATTTTTGTGAGTGAAACAGAAAACGCACTCGATCGGCTGACAAATGAAGAATTAGAGGGAAGAGCCAGCACACTGCGCACGGAAATTGCTGGAAAGCAGGGTGAAGCAATGGTGCCAGAAGAAGCCACTTTGCGTGCCATTGAAAGACTACTCGCCGATCGTTACTACGATGCATTGAATGGAGCATGTGCAGGAACACAAGGTGCTCCTGTGCGGCCACTAGTAATAGATAGGGGAGATGCACGTGTTGCAGGGCAATATTTGCGAAATCTGGATATTGCTGATGCAACGAAATACGAAAAAGCAGAGCTTTTCTGCACATCTGCTCAATGCGCGAGGTGGCTCCTGAATGATCCGGATGGACGTATAACATTTGAAGGGGCGCTGGCAGCAACACAGAAGATCTTTCAAGAAAAAGCGCAAACAGGATCTTCCGCAGGAATTATTCATGGAACAGTTGCAATCATGGAAACAGTGGATCAGTGGCTCAACGCATCGGATCATTGGAGCCAGCTGGTGACGTGCTACAGAGATGTCTATGAAAACAGGGAATCAGCAGCTCAGTCTGCGGCAGAGTTCCGTACACTCCTGAGTGACTTGTCTTCTACTCTCCAAGAGCGATTTTTCAATAATAGGGAAATGAGTTGGTACACAGAGAATTCAAAGATGGATGCGGTGCTGATCGCCACGCAGAAATTGATAGAGATAGCGCGGGAAATGCGCACACAATCCGAGATGCAGGAAATGAATCTCAACCTACACGATCCACTGGTGGAAACGGTTCTGTACCAAGTACTGCGGGATGTTGATATCACAAAATTTCATGATGTAATGGAGAATATGCATGTCCTCCTCAAAAAAGAAACGCAAGGTAGAAAAACCCCATTTCATCCGATCACTTCAGTAAAAAGTACAGAACCAAGTTTGATTGAGCAGGACTGTGAAAGAGTGATGAAAGCAGTCTTTGATTATCTGGAGATTTTCCTGATGCCTGCATTGCAGGAACAGAGACAACTTCAAAGTATGGCGGCACGTCTGGAACAGGAACAAATTTTTTTGCTTGATCCGACATCATCTGTGGAGCTCACCCGAAGTGTCGATGAGATCTGTGGCAGCAATCTACAGATGTATTACATTGCTGTAGGTGGCAGCCAGCCCACACTTTCTCTGATGGTCGATGGAGAAAGCCATCGTATTTCTCTATCGCAATTTTGTGACGGGAGAGAACAGGAACTTCATCTGTATGAAGATGGAAGAATCATACATGCAGATGCGCCGGACTATGTGACAAGCTGTCCAGAAGTGTCCGTTCAGGAATCTCTCGAGAGCATTCGTCGTCTCGTTCCACCACTCCATGCATCGCTCGAAGAACGTATTCGCACTGTATTTCCGGCACTGCTTGCTCGTCCTGAACTGCTGCAAACTGCGCCCATTGTTCGCTACAACGATCAACTGCTTCTGTTGATGCCCGATGCGTTCAGTCGCCTGATGCAGATTCCTCGCATCATGCAGGAAGCTTCTCCTGAATTTTTGAACGGGCTTATGGGGGAGTTATCTGTTCTCGGATTCGAATCGTATGCCGGTGATGAGTTGGGCAACTGGCGAGCGTGGATACTGCCGAGTTCGGCAGAGCTGGAACAGCGTTATTTTACCACGAGAGTTATTGATGGAAATCTGGCGCAGGAACACGGGGCCGGTGGAAACGGTGAGGGTGGAGCAGAGGTCGACCCACCGACAGGAACAGACAGACTGCCACGTCTAAGAATTATCCGTAATACACTCCTTGCGCACGGCGAACTGATCGGTCATGCTGAATTTGCAACAGGCAGCGGGCAGCGGCCGAGTTTTTCAGAAGTCGAGACAGGGCATTACACAATCGTTACCATCGAAAGTTTGCGTGTGCAGTTTGTGGTGAGTGATGATCATAGTCGTGCGGCGTACGTTTTGAATCAGCCCATTACCCTTGAAGATTTTCCTGCAGAGGGAATTACTGTCAGCTGGCTTCAACGTCACAGTGCAAGAGCTATCCGGTATCATGATCCACGTCAGTTCGCTTTGGTGATTGAACAGGCACTCACGGAAAGTGAGATGTACCTGAGCCCTCAGGGGTATTCGTCTATTACAGATCTTGTCAGGAGTGAAAGAGAATCTCTTTCCAGACTGCTTGCAAGAGTTGCGCGGTTCGGAGAAGAGCATCCAATGGAGCGAGAGCGAAACAGGGGTCCACTCGAACTCATCCCTCACGATTTCAGACGGATCAAATCCGGCGAATGCGGTCTCTACTGCGGAGACACTGTTCTCGCACATCTTCAAACAAAAGGTGGAAAAGGTTTGTCCGTTGTGGACACTCTCAAAGGCATTCAGGAGCTACTGACATCAGAGTAAACTTATATTCACCCCTCACATATCCACCATCGATTCAAACCCTCCATACGCCATCCGCTTCATATCAAACGGCATGGGCTTGTCTTTCATGGCCCCTTCACTCATCGAAGGATCTTTCATGACCTTCGCATTCACTGCGTCTCTGTGTTTCCGTGACTTGAAGACGATGAAGGAAACGATGACGATCTCGTCGGGTTTCACCTTTATAGTTTTTGGGAAAGTGGCGGACCACTTCGACGCGAGGTCATCACCAACGCATTCCATATATTCCAGAGCGCCGTACTTTTTCCACAATTTTCCGCCTAGTTGTGCCATTTTTTTGTAGGCTTTGAGGTTCTTCTTGGGAATCGGTATGAGGAACGCATCGACGTAGCGCATAGAGAGTGGGGGAAAGAAACTATGAGGCGAGTGTAGCAGTAAATTTATCGAGTGATTCATTCCATCCTGCCGTCGCATTCTCCACCATTTCTTCAGGATGCCCAACATGTTCCAGAGTGACCTTGGTTTTGCTTCCGTCAATGTCTTCAAATGTCATTGTGACAATCATTTCCTCCGGCCATTCACCGGGCATGCCGATGTCTTTTGGAGAAATGATGTTGCCGTCTTTGTCGGAAAAGTGATCTGAGGCGACGATGCGTTTCATCGGGACTACTTCATTGTACGTTCCCGTGCTCCAGAATTCCTGACCCTTTGGAAACATTGGGATAACGCCCGTGGAACGCATGCAGTAGAGATATTTTCCTCCTTCGCGCAGATCAATCGTCGCAACCGGACAATCAAAGTTATTCGGTCCCCACCATTTTTTCACCTGCTCAGCGTCCGTCCATGCGTGCCAGACTTTTTTGAGAGGAGCGTCGAAGGTGCGGGTGATGAGGAGGGTGGTGGGGTTGCTCATGAGATGCGGGGGAGTGGGCTTTATTGTGTTTGAGTTGGAAGAGAAGTCAAATTTTTAAAAGAGAATTCAAAAAGTCTATATCAGAGTCATTATGAGCTGATTCACAAAATATATGCGCTACTTGATTGAATCTGGAGATATAGTAAAATAAGCGACCATGCAGAATCTCACTACAGAAACGAAGTTCTATACGACGGGTGCAGATGTAGCAGCATGGTTTCCGGATCTTAGTGAAGGGAGTATTGATCTACGTTTACCAATGGATCCTTCAGCACTTAAAACAGTGGATTTTTCCTTAGATCCAAAACTTGCAAAGCCAGAGAAAGTGGAATTTGCTAAAGAAGGAAATGTTTTGGTGATGCGCAGTGTTCTTATTACTACGCGTGAGGAATTGGCGCGTATTCTTGTTACTCATAGAGATGAACATACCATCACAACCGGCGCATCCATCCTCACATCCGGAAATCCAGATCAAGATCCTGCTCAGGTGCTGGGTAGAAAAATTACAATCGATCCTGCGCCTGATGAATTTGAATTACTTGGTTACGGTCTTTCTGCCCCGAGTGGAATTCGGTATTTGTTTCAGGTGTATCGAGCGAGGATTCTTGGGACAGAAGAAATTGTTCCGAAGAAAGAGAGAGCGAGTCTGGTTCCATTGTTTGAAGCACTTGATGCGGTTAAGGATAAGCGGTTGGAAGCAAATGTCCTTCGAAAGGTCATTTTTGAAGCGGCTTAATCTTGTTGATAAAACAACAGTGCGAAGATTCCTTTAAGGCTTTTTCATTAATAATTTTGCTGCTTCAATAAGTTGGCCTGAAAGGAAGTTTACATCAGGCATTACAATTTCTGATGGTGCATCTTTTCTTGCCTTTTTTTTTGGTAAAACATCAGGTCGAGTCTCAATTATTCCCTGTAAAATTGTCGCAAGAGTGTCGGTTGTATGTCCTGCAAGCACTTGCACATCTGTAATGCCCGCAGCGGCAAGAATAGCAGCTGTTTCAGACGTAAAGGATTCTGAGCCATCCAATATTTTCAAGGATTTTGATTCATCTGAGATCCTCCGCTGAACTTTGAAGTGCACCACTTGGGGTGAGGTATTACCCTCACTCCCTATGGCATATCAGCAACTCTCAGAGGCAGAACAGTTACAGCTCAGTATTCTTCTCAAGAAGAACTTCTCCTTGC
>CALREJ010000002.1 GCA_943355155.1 Candidatus Peribacteria bacterium | reverse complement strand
ATTCCGGATGCGGTACTGCGTCTTCTTTGGCATGATGAGGAGGGGGGATGGTGCTTAACACATCCATTCTCCCCTTTAAGGAATATCTTCAAAGAGATTTACTCAACAACGCCTCTGCCGCACAAAGAAAAAACCAAAGAAAAGCCACCGTCGGCCAACTCCCACTCCGCCCGCCACGTCGCTCGCGAGCGACGTGGCCCGCCCTGCTGTTTCGACGTTGCTTCAGTCCAAGGCTTCCCTCGCAACGTCGAAACAACGTATTTTCCTGCGGGAAAATAGCAGGGCTTCCCCAACACCCCCCGTGGCTGACGGACTCCATCCCAATTTATTCAAAACAAAAAACGTGTCATGGTGAGGACGCACGAATCCACGACACTTCCATTATAAAACCAACTTCCGCAACACCCATTTTTCATTATCATTAAGGCAAAAAATAGCCACTATCCCTTTTCACCCCACTCATTGATTGTCGATCGCAGGATAGGGGGGATGATAGGTGCATGTCATCACTTGAAACATCATCGGCGGAGACAGAGGTTGATGCAGAAGTAGCGACGTCAATTCTTGGTGGCGCAATCGAAACACAAGAAAATCAGGGAATACAAACTATTCAGACATTTACTTCTGGCGTAGAGCGGGAAGTTAAAAATATTACCTCGACCTTAGAATTTGAGGGACAGGAAACACAAATATCTTTTGTCACAACACTCGACCATATGACGCATGAGTATGTTAGTGATCGTCGTGACACATTGGGTGTCGACAACATGGTAGGAGATACAGCATCTGAAGGTGCGGCAGCTTGGTATGATCTGCGCAAGGATCAAATCGTCTTTGATAGTGTCGCGATGAGCTCCGAAATAGATGCAGAGTACTGGGCTCGAGTGCGTAAGCACGAAGAGATTCATGAGCAATTGCAGGCAAAAGAATTCAAACTTTCAGAGATTAAGTACAATAATATCACTCTTAGCGTGAATCCAGTTCTTGTTGAATGGCAGGCGTGTAAGGCCAATATTCCCAGTGACCTTACGCCCGAGTACAAAGGACACGTTGCTGCAGGTGACGCACTCGTTGAGTTTTTAGGATCGGAAGAGCCGCTCGTCACAGCTCTCAAAACGGGAGACATGCAAGCGTTGCAAACACACATCGATCAACTTCAAATTGAACAGATTTTGTGGAGCTTGCAGCCGCTGGAGTTGAGTCAAGACAGAGCAACGCAAATGGCAGCATAAGGAAACTTTTCCTTGCAGGCATTCTCCCTTCTCAATTCTTCTCCTCAGGCAACTTCCCGCCCGGGAAGAGGTGCGTCTTTTCCGCGAGTTTCGAGACTGCAACTTTGCGAGCCATCCAGCGAGTGATCACCATGCCGGTGAACATGGAGATGACAACACCCATGCCGAGTGTGATGGCAAAGCCGCGGACGATCGAGGTGCCGATCATGAAGAGCAGGGCGCAGGTAATAATCGTGCTGATGTTGCTGTCGCGGATACTTGGCCATGCTTTTTCAAAGCCTACTTCGACCGCAGTTTTCAGCATCTTGCCGCGCTTGAGTTCTTCTTTTACACGCTCGAACACCAGCACGTTACAGTCAACCGCCATACCGATACTCAGGATCATTCCGGCAGCACCTGCAAGGGTGAGGACGATGTAGGAACTGGAGAAGAGGAAGAGTGGGAGTTTCAAAATAGCGATGAAAATGAGTGCGTAGATGACGAGGGCGAGGTTTGCGAGGATGCCGAGGAAGCGGTACGCAAAGAGCATGTAGAACATGACGACGATGATGCCGACGATGCCGGCGAAGACAGACGTGTGCAGAGCCTCTGCTCCGAGCGTAGCCTCCACCGTGCGCTGACCGGAGAGATGAATGGGAGCGGGGATCGCGCCGGTGTTTAAATCCTGTGACAATTTCTTTGCTTCCTCGAAGTTCTGACTTCCGGTGATGACAGCAGACCCTCCACTGATTTCCTGCTGGACGGTCGGAGCAGAAACCAATTCGCCGCCGACAAAGATCGCGATGCGTTTGCCGATATTTCTCTTTGTGAGTTCTTGGAAAAGCCTGCCTCCTTCGGTGTCGAAAATAATCTGCACAACAGGAACATTGGAAGATTCATCGAGCGTTACTGCTGCAGAACGGAAGTGTTTGCCGTCGAGGGTCGTGTCTTTCCAGCCCGTTGGCTTGAGTGAAAAGAAGAGCGTGCGGAGGGTGATGGCATCCTGTTTCTCCTGTACTTTTCCGGTCTGCAGACGATTGATCATGCCGTTAGCCCGAGCAAGAGATCCGCTGCCGGCAATCGTGAGAGCATCGAAGCTCGCTCTATCCTCGGTCAGATACTTCGTCTTATTCACACGAATAAGGTGATAGCCAAATGGTGTTTCGATGGGTTCGCTTACAACGTTCACAGCTTGCGTGAAGGCAATGTTTTCAAAAGAAGGAACGTAGGAGCCATGAGTGATAGGTCCGAGGTTTCCGCCGGTTTTTGCAGACGGACCATCTGAATCTGACCTCGCAACGTCATCAAATTTTGAGCCGGCTGCGATCTTTTGCTTCAAATCTTTCGCGCGCTGCAGAGCCTGCTCTTTCGTGCGTGTGACAGTTAAGGGGGCGGCGGTGGAACCCTTGTAGGCCACTAAGACGTGGCTGATATCCACGACTTCCTGTCCGGGCACGAGGCCTCTCAGGAACAGAAGTTGCGAGGAGCCATCTTCCATCGATACTGCTTTCAGATCCCCCGGTTTCATTGTTCGAAGAGTGCTGATGAGACGCGGTGAAGTTTTTCCACTGAGGAGTGTGTCTGTTTCGACTCTTGCCTTGGCTCCCTGTTCTGTGCGTGCCAAATAGGCGAAGGCGATGGGTGCCTCATTGATGATACGTCCTGTTTGCGACCGTGGAGACAAAACCTGTACTAGGAAAATACCGGGGATATCCTGTGTGACCGGAGCACCCTTTGCGTCCTGTGTCTGCACGGCCACTGATCCTTCGCGGCGTAGAACGCCGCTTGCGGGAGTAGCATTCCAGATGTTTTCGAGACCCTTTGGCAGCTGATCTTTGAAGTAAAGATGCGATGCCTCGTAACCCGTGCCGAGCTGCGTGCCGATATCCTGTCCGAGGGTCGCGAGTGTCGCACCGCTTCCCTTCATTTTTGCGACAGCTGCAGTGACTTTAGCGCGGACGGTCGCTTCATATTCCTTGTTTCCTTCGGTGTATTCTTCTTTGAATTCAAGTTGAATTGTTTTCCCAACGGTGTCGATACATTTCTGAACGTCGACAACACCCGGACATTCAACGAGCAGGTGCTTCTCGCCTCCGATATACGAAGGGGTGATGGTTGCTTCGCTGACTCCCAGTGCATTGATACGCCTCTCGAGTACGGTGCGGATCGCCTCGACGATATTTTGTTGTTGCGCTCCTATCGCCGCGCGTTCGTTTTCCAGTTGAATGAGTGCAGTGCCTCCTCCACCCTGTGCTTTCAGTGCATTAATTTCGTTGTCGAGTGCATTCAGCTGATCCTGCATTTCATTTTCAGAAATACGGAAATCGAGCTGTGTGCCGCCGGCGAGGTCGAGGCCGAAGTGAAAATCAGGATTTAAAAAAGAAGGAGCCCATCCGTTTTTTAGGCTGCTCGGCAACGCAATGATCAAAACGAGGACGCCAAGTGCGATGGAAACAATCGGCCGAAAGGAAGGAGAGCGGGAAGCCACAGCTATATTATGGAAGAAGAGTGAAAGTCACGTGCAGTCCGACAACCATGTCATCAGCAAAGACCTGCGCGAGTTCTGCGCTTGGCACATCGCGGATGAGGATCGTGTTCGGGAAAATATCTGTCTCGACGTGCAGCTGACTCACGAGTCTGTCTCGGACGAAGAGTCCGATATTTTTTCCTTTCACCTGCTTAAAGAGCACTTTCATTTTTTCTTTACCGTCAGCCGTGAAATCCATGCGCACTTCGCCCTTGCCGGTTACGGGATCTTTTCGTGCATCCACCCATTCGAGGTCTTTTTCGGTGATCCCTGTTTCACGGAAACTTCCATGTCCTTCTACGGAAATATCCGCAGTTTCGCCAGACCCCGTCTGTACCATCACGCGCATGCTGAAGGGTGCCGTCAGTTCGGATATGAGGGCTTTGATGCCTTCGCTGGTTTTGAGGGTCAAGGTGAGTGTTGTGCCGCTGCCCTTCGTATTGATCTGTTTATCAACCAGTTCTTCGCCCAAATGTTCCACGCGACGTTCGACGACGCGCATACTTGTCAGGGTCAATGCCTGTTGCACATTGGTATCCGCAATATCAAACGACAGCGCGAAGCGCGCGACGGGTTTTCCTGAACAGCTCACAAGGAGCATCGAGACGGCCAAAACAGAAATGAAGCGTTTCATAGAGTGGGTGGAGTGTAGGGGAGAGAGTCCTTCCTTGCAATGTTGCGGTGAACGTTGTGTATAAGGAAGAACGGTGGATCGTTTACTCGTTTACTCGTTTATTCGTACGTTCAAATAAACGAAGTAACGAATCAACGAGTTAACGAACGTAAAATCGTCCCCGCCCGGATCATTTTTCCTGTCAGATCAATTCCTTTTAGGCTGCATCCGCTATCAATCACGCAACGTTCGAGAACACAGTCGACGATTTCGCAGTCATCGAAGATCACCGTATCCGTAATCGTACTCTGATCAACTTTGCTATTTTGCCCGATCACCACACTTCCTTCCCGCATCGACGACACCATTTCCGCGCCGTCACCAAGGAGCAGATGATCACCCACGAGTTTTTTTGTTGCGTTCAGATAGGTTTCAAAAGAACCGATGTCAAACCAACATTCTTCAAAGCGGAAACAGTCCACTCGTGTCTTCATCCGCAAAAATTCCTCGAAAATGCCGCCGATGAAATCGGGATGAGTCTTTGCGTACGCATCGAGCATCGCGAAACTCGATGCGGGTACGATGTAACAACCGGTGCTCACGAGCGTCGTTTTTGCTTCAGCAGGTTTTTCCTCAAAGGCTGCGACACTGCGGCCATCGTCACTGAGGATCACGGTTCCAAATTTACGTGCTTCGTGTTTGTCGCCAATGTCATACGCTGCGAGCAGAGGATTGCCGGTGTAACTCGCGATAAAATTTTCGATCGAAAATCCCAAGTAGTTATCACCTGTGAGAAGTAAGACATCATCGGTTATTTTTTCATCTCTTAGCCACTGCGCAATTGCTCCGTTTGTTCCCAGTTTTTTGTCGTCTGCGAACGTTGGTTCGATCATGATCTGAAGGCTCGGTCGATCGATCGTCTCTTTCCATTCCAAAAATCCATTTTTGAACGCAGCGTTCGTGCTCACGGTCACCGGAATATGCAGCGGGATTTTTTCGACAATGTGCGTGAGGATCGGCAGTCCCGCAAGCGGGAGCAGCGGTTTCGCGCGCTTTTCCGTGAGCGGCCAGAGGCGAGTGGCAAAGCCACCGGCGAGGATGAAGGCGTGCATAGCATGAGCTTATTACGATTAGGAGCTAGGATCTAGCTGCTAGCTTCCGAATGGAAATTTTTTAATACATTGTGAAAGTATACCGCAGCAACAAATCAATATTCCTTATAAAAGCTAGAAAGCTAGTTCCTCATTCCTAATTCCTAAAACTCATGCAAAAAACCTCTGCGCCACACTTCCCTTCGGATGCACCGCCGTCACTGGCCATCCTTCGAGTGATTCAATATGTTCGTCCCGCTCGACGATGCCGAGGACGGAGGGCAGGAGCATGTACGTGATTCCTTCTTTCCTGCATGCGCTCAGCAAATTGATCGATTGTTCAAGGTCGCTGCATTGAATGAGGTGGGTGATTTTGTGCGTCTTTAATACTTCTTCGAGCTTATTCAATTTTCCAAGCACAGGTACGCCTTCGATTTCTTTCTCTTTGGTTCCTTTATTTTCGAGAATCGCAACGGGGACAAGGGCACTGCGGCGACGATCCAAGTGACGAATGAGTGCAGCAGTCTCGCGTGTAACTCCGACGAGGAGAGTGGGGAAAGCAGGAGGGAACGATCGCAGTTTCATCCTTCTGAATTTGTCATACCCAATGTGCCAGACCCATGTAAGTGCGATCTGGATGATGAGTGCCTCCAGCAGCAACATGCGGCTGAAGAAAGCGGTGAACTCGAAGTAGTAGAGCAGCGTGAAGATCGAGATGCCCACCGCTCCCGCGTAGGCGATGTAAGAACCGTTCCGAAGGGTTCGCTGATTGTGCGTCAGAAAAAATGTGCGAGTGGTGCTCATGACAATGAGCCACAGCGGAGAGGTCATCAGGGCTGTCAGTAGGTAGCGGTCGAATGGAAAATCGCTCGAGAAGATAAATCCGACGCGCAAAAAATAGGCGAGTGCGTAAGCGCCAATAAAGATAATGATGTCGGAGAGGAGCCACGCAGCGAGAAGGACTTTGGAGCGCATGGGGGAAGTGTAATGGAGAATGGAGAATTGAAAATGAAAAACGTGTCATGGTGAGCCGCGACGAATCCAAGACACACTCCTTTTTAATTTTGTGTATTCATCACCACCGGATTCCACCCATACGCCAACTTCGTCGCATCCCATGGAATCGAACCATCCCATGAATAAAGAGGAATTCCCAGAGCGCCATCTTTGAGGGGGAGATGCTTCCTCATCCAGTTGAGCTTTGCCGCCATCACACTATTCTCCTTTGCGCGCGCTTCAAGTGCCGGACGTTGCAAGACATAGAGTGTGAAGGTTTCGGCGAAGTCTTCGAAGGCGTTACTGAGGGCGTAACCGGAAGCGAAGTCGGATTCATTCGCATCTGCACGAAAGGTTTTTTCATTTCTCCATGACAATGCAAAAAATGCTGCAGAAGGGGAATCCTTTGCAAAGATGTCTTTCCCATCGCGAAATGCGCTTTTTCCGGTTCGTACGTTCCCGAGCAAATTTCCTGAGATGACATGTCCACATTCATGTGTGATCAATGCCGCAAATTCACTATCACTCACAGATCCATCAATGATGATCGTCGTCTTTCCCCCAAGTCCGCGCTCCTTGGCATTTTCATAGAGCACAGAAAATATTTTGAGATTATTGCGGCATCCAGCGGGGAGTCTGCGCAGCACTGTGTCCGCGAGAATTTGATGGTGTTTTTGAATGAGAGGATTTTGTACGACAGAGAGCAAGTCCGATGCGGCGTTTTTTAAATCTTCAGTCGATGCGTCACTTGAGACTTGTTCTTGCAAAGCTGCGATGAACTGCTCGATATGCGCAGGCGTATCCTGCGACAATGTACTTGCAGGTAGGTTATGCTCTGATACACTCAGCGCAACAACGAACGTGACGAGCACAGCACCAACTGACGAGAGAGCCGCTTTTCTGACTGCGCGTGCTTGCATATCTGGTTAGATGGGAAAGTACATATTTATACAATATTTATCACAATATGTCAATATCTCCTGATTCGCCTGTCAAAAACGGGCAGACACACACTGTGACGATCGAGAAGGTAACCCATGGAGGTGCCGGACTTGCTCATATTGATGGTTTTACGGTGTTTGTGTCGGGCGCCATTCCTGGGCAACAAGCGGAAATCGTTATTACCAAGCAAACGCCGAGGTTCGCGGAAGCGAAGGTTTTGAAGGTTATCCGAAAGGCTAAGGACGAGATTATGCCGCGCTGCCAGCATTTTCACGATTGTGGCGGCTGCACGTGGCAAAACCTTGCGTACGACAAGCAACTTTCCTATAAAGAGGACATCATCCGTGAGACGCTTGAACATCTCACCCCTGCAGACGAAGCTGTCCGGAAGCAACTCCCGGGTCGTGTGCTCAAGATCATGCCGAGCCCGCAGGTGTTTCATTACAGAAACAAGCTCGAGATGAGTTTTGGCTACGCGTCCATGCGTACCGAGGAAAATAATGGCAAAAAGATTTACTTCGACGAAAACCCGACGATTGGGTTTCACCAGCCCGATCAGTGGCAAACAGTTCTCCCAATAGTGGAGTGTCATCTGTACGATGAGCAAATTGCATCACTGCTTTCGGATGTCCGTCGTTTCATGGTCGAGACGAAACTTCCGGTGCATAACCCCAAAACGCACAAGGGTTTACTTCGCACCTTACTTCTCCGTCGCGGCGTACATACAAATCAGCAGATGATTTGTTTCACCGTGAATGCGAAGAAAAAAGAACTCGAGCCGCTCTTCCAGCACTTCATGCGCTTTGGAGGACGCCCGGGACTCGCGTCACTTCTCGTTGTCGAAAATACGACGCTCAACGACAAACCCGAAACGCCGCCGATCCATACGCTCATCGGAAAACCGTACATCACTGAACGCTTGTTCGATCTGGAATTCGACATCTCACCATTTTCCTTTTTCCAGACAAACACACTCGGAGCCGAAAAACTCTATCAGGCGATTTCCGTCGCGGCGGATTTAACGTCGCGCGATACCGTGCTCGATGCGTACTGCGGGATGGGAACCATCGGACAATATCTCGCACGTTTTTGTCAGAAGGTGGTGGGGATCGAGAGTCATCCGTCGGCAGTGGAAGATGCACTCAAATCGAGTGGTAAAAATCGGATCGGGAACATTAGTTTTTATAAAGGTCGCACGGAACAGATCCTCAAAGATCAGCTGAAAGCAGGCGGCAAATATGCGTTCGATGTTGTGGTCGTCGATCCCCCCCGCGCCGGCCTCCACCCTGCCGCAACCGAGGCGATCATCGCGCATAATCCGCGGAAAATCGTCTACGTCAGCTGCAACACCGCAACCTTCGCCCGCGATCTAGGGGAATTCCTGAAGGCTGGCTATGAACTACGAACGGTGCAGCCGGTCGATATGTTTCCGCATACTGCGCATATTGAGACAGTGAGTGTGCTTCAGAAGAAATAATAGCCTCACCCCCAGCCCCTCTCACTCCCCCCTGATTCCTGACGGGAGAGGGGAGTACGATTTGGAATTATTTTTGCTGTGCTTCGAGATGCGCTCTTGCGCTCCTCAGCATGACACACTTTTTTTCCCTCTCCTGGTAAGCGTGTGGGCGGGAAGGAGAGGGTCGGGGTGAGGTTTAAACGAAAAAATTTCCGCTACACTTCCCTCATGCAACGCATCACCCTTCTCTGCATCGGCAAGCTCAAGGAAAACTACGCCAAGGATGCGTGTGCGTTTTATGGTGAGCGACTGAGTCATGCGTTGAAGTTTGAAATCATTGAATTGCCTGCGAGCAAGGAGAAAGATCCTGAACGTCAGAAGGCAGATGAATCGAAACGGTTGATCGACGCAGCGAAGAAGGCCGACGGAGAACTTTGGATTCTCGATGAGCGCGGCAAGGCGATGACGTCGCCTGCGTTTGCGAAGGAATTGGAGAAGGCGAAAAATGCCGGGGGTTCCATGACGTTTATTCTTGGTGGAGCGTATGGACTTACCGATGATGTGCGGAAGATGACATCAAAATCCCTGCGATTGAGTGACATGGTGCTGCCGCATGAGCTGTGTCGAGTGGTGTTTCTGGAGCAGCTCTATCGAGCGACGGAGATTATGCGGGGGAGTGGGTATCATCATTGAAGTGGAGAATACGAGGAATACGAAGAAAACAAGGAAAACAAAGAAAATGAACAGTTAATCAGATTCCTCGCACTCGTCGATTTCTTCGCACTCCTCGTTTTCCTTCCACAATTCACAATAAATGAACCCCCTTTTGACATTTCCGTGACACTCCCCGAGTAAGATTCGTGTTGTCTTCGGTGTGTCCAGATCGGAGACTCTCAACTACGAATCCGACGAGACCATAGGAGAACAGCTAAGGGAGGGAGAGTGGAAGGCTCCCTCTCTTGGCAAACATCTCCACTATTCACGCTATCTTTCTATTCCTGCTATACTTCTCGCTCTCTTCTTGGTCATCAAATGCGTATCTTGGTTGTCGAAGACGAACGTGGCATTGCGGATAATATTGCGGAGTATCTCCGGCAGTATTCTTTTGCGGTGGATACGGCCTATGACGGCGATGAAGGACTTCGTCTCGCGCGGGCACATGCGTATGACATTGCATTGCTTGATTGGATGCTCCCCGGAACGGACGGACTCACTGTGTGTAAAACGCTGCGGAAGGAATATCCCAAACTTGGGATCATCATGCTTACTGCAAAGGATACCGTCGATGATCGAGTATCTGGGCTCGATACCGGTGCGGACGATTACATCATCAAACCCTTTGCGCTCAAGGAACTCATGGCGCGGATCCAATCTCTCCTTCGTCGAAATTCCACCAATCAACCCGAAGAACACATCATTCGTGTCGGGGATTTGACCCTCGACTTGCAGTCACAACAGGCACATCGTGGTGGGAAATCGATCAAGCTCACGAAGAAATTATTCCAGATTTTAGAACTCCTGATGCGGAACAAAGATCGCGTGGTCTCGAAAGCCGAAATCGAAGCGCACATTTGGGATGCATCGGCAGAACTGTGGAGTGATGTCGTTCGTTCGCACATGCAAAAGCTGCGTGAGAAAGTCGATAAAGATTTCCCCGTGCAGCTGATCAAAACCGTGCACGGAACAGGATACCGCATTACCGCTCTTCCGGACGATGCGTAGTCTTTCCATCAAATGGCGGCTCGCGCTGCAGTTTACGTTCGTCGTGTTTCTGATGCTCGTTATTGCGGGAACATCGGTATTTGTACTGTTTGTGAATAAGGCGGAAGATGACATCGATACACTGCTTTTCGTGCAGTTTGCGTCTCTCAAAACCACGCTCCCCATCACCATCGACGATATCGGCGTGCCCGACTGGAAAGAACAGATGTACGAAAAAATCGATACGGTGAAGTCGCTCGATTTCCTCGTCATCATCACAGACAGCAGTGGCAATGTGTTCGAGCATTCTTCTCTGCGGGCTCCTGCGATTCCGCGTCGCACCGGATATTCTGATGTTGAGTACAACAACACATATTATCGTCTCTATCGTGGTGTCTATGGTCCGTATGTGATTGTCATAGGTCGTGATATGACAATGTTGCTTCAGTACAAACAAACACTTGCATCCGTCCTGTTCCTTGCACTCTTTGGAACGCTCGCAGTTGCAGGGGGTTTAAGCGCGATGTTTGCGGGGAGAGCACTGAGGCCGCTGCGTCGTTTTATCAGGCAGGTTCGTGAAATCGACCCCACACATTTGCCGTCTGAAAAACTCGCAAGTCACTATCCGCAAGATGAAATCGGTTCGCTCGCAAAGTCGTTTGATGAATTTTTGCAGCGTCTCGACGGCGCCTTCAGACGCGAGAGGCAATTTACGCAGGACGCGAGCCATGAGCTCCGCACTCCTCTCATGGTGATGAAGAGCTCGCTCGAACTGCTCGAAGTGAATGCAAGTGCGCTCACTACCGCTCAACAGGAAAAACTCCGCTTCATGCAGAGTGCTGTGCATCGCATGGAAAATCTCGTTGAGGAATTACTTGTCCTTTCCCGCGGGATGAAAATCGGCAAACCCGAAATCATCCCACTGAGCGATTTCCTTCGCGACTTCACGCCGACGTTCCGTGCTCTCGCCGAGGAAAAGGGTCTCAGCTTCACACTCACGATCGGCAAGCACAGCGCCACCATCGGCACCCATCGCATCGCCCTCGAAAAAGTCGTAGGAAATATTCTCCGGAACGCCATTCGTTACACAGAGAAAGGCGGCATCATCGTCGACATCATCGGCAACACGATTACCATTTCCGATACGGGCATCGGCATCAGCGAGAAAGACGTTCCCCATATCTTCGAACGTTTCTATCGCGCAGACAGCTCACGCAACAAAGAAGGCACCGGCCTAGGACTCGCGATCTGCAAAGACATCTGCGACAGCGAAGGATGGAAGATCACCGTGCAGAGTGAGCAGGGGAAGGGGAGTTCTTTTCGGTTGGGGTTTTGAGCAGCGATGCTATTGATTTTTCTGAGGTGGACTTTCATTCAGCACTGTAAAACATTTCTGGCAAGTAAATGAACGCATTCCTGCATCAATCCAAAAAGGTGTGCAATGAGTACAGTCTACAAATTCGTGTTTACATAAGTGTGTAGTGCCACCACTCCGATTTATGCCACGAGGCAGTGTGCCGAGTTTTCCATTGTTTGAGGGCTCGTTGCCATTGGATCTTGGAGTATTCATAGTTTGCGATCATACACGCCTGCGTAAAGTTTGTAAGTTTCAATGTTTAAAAAAACACCCCACCCCCACTTTCGCAGGGGCAGGGTACTTTAGGATTCGCTTCGTATTAAGCAGCCATATCCATATCGCCGCTATCCATGGAAGCAGCGCCTTCGCCGCCACCTGCCACAACGTTCTCAGCCTTTGGGCCTTTGTCGCCCTGAACGAGATCGAATGTGACGGTGTCGCCGACATTCATGCTGTCGTACATGCCGTTGCATGCCGAGTTGTGGAAGAAGACATCAGCGGAGCCTTCGACCTTGATAAAACCAAATCCCTTGTCTGTCTTTGTCTTGATAATGCCTGAAGCCATAAAAAAGGTAGAAAAAAATACAATGTGGAGAGCGGATAACACGTCTGTCTGTCTGCCTTCCTATACGCAACCTTACACTGTTTAAGGCGAATAGCTATCAAATGGGCGAGATTCTTTGAAACAGGAAAGATGCCTTCATAATTGATATTGCCGATGTTTTCCTGTATAAATGGACATTGTTAGGTTCCTTTTCCCCCGTTTCCTATGCCCATGATGAAAACCGTCTGCAAAGTGGAGGGATGCAAAGGGCAAACCCGTGGTAAAGAGTACTGCGGAAAACACATGCGCGGAAAAAAGGTTCCGGTGGTGATCACGGCTGCCGCACGCTTGAACATGCGGTCGAGTTGTCACAATGCTGCATGCGAACACGGCGAAAAACATGAATACGGTCAGCAGTACTGCAGTAAGTGTAAGCAGGCGTGTCAGTGGAAGACGGTGGCGGCGTGAGGGTGTGTTGATCTAGAAAAACTGCCTGATCTTCTTCAGTTAATGGGCGATTTTCTTGTGTCTCCACAACTTGATTGAATGCAAATTATATATTTTTGACAATATATAAGCATTGATTCATAATATCTCTGATGTCTTGGAGTTTCGAACATTTGATAGGGCAGACTGTGCGATTAAGACAAGGATCACAGGATCTTTGTGACGGTGTCATTGCTCCACATAAAAATGGTTTAGCTGTACGTGTTGGAATAAGAGATTTGTTTCTCATCCGTCCTCACCGTTTACAGCCTACTTCAGACGGTTATGAACACAGCGATGTCTATCCTGATGAGCATTGCGTTGTTGCAAATGTAATGACTCAATTCGTTATCACTCCACCACAATCTGTCTATCAACGCTTTCGATCATCGATCGAACACTTGTTTACTCAAACAATCAACAGAGGCTCAATGAACTGAAAAGAATAGCAAGAGGCCCAGCAGCGAATCGAACCCCATATTTCTACCATAGAAACATCATCTCTTGTTTCAAAAAAACTGCCGAATCTTTTGCTCCAGCTGCACGGCAAGTTTCTTATTTTTCCAGAGCTTGATCGAGAATTTTGCTTTCATGGTGAAGATGTCTTCGAGGAGCACCGGATCATAGTCTTTCGTGGATGTGATTTTTGTGAAGAGAAGTTCTAAGTGTTTCCCGATGTGTGATGGGAAAATACATTCGAGGACGTAGTCGCCGTAGACGTTTACGTTGTAGCCTTCGGTTGGGAATACCGCGCGGCGTGCTGTGCTGATATGCACGATACTTTGAAAATCTTTTGTTGCGAGGCGATCGAGGAACGTGTCGTTTCCTAGAAGCCAGTAACACGTGATGCCGCGGGATGCGATGGCTTTATAAAACCTAGCAGTCTTTTTGGTATCAAGCAGCAACCACCACGCATGGGAATAGTATTTATAGACGCGGTTTTGGTCTTTGCCGAGGTGCTCACGCAAGTGCACGAGCAGGTCGTACCACACGGCCTGCATACTACTCAATGAATCGGCGGTGAGAGTGACGTGCTGGCCTTCTTTGCTTGGTAGCGTCATCGGCGAATCCTTTTTTTCCAGTGCTGCGATCGCACTGTCTGCAAACAGTCCCAAGTTTCGGATCCACAGTCGATTGAGACTCAGGTTCCCGTGTTCCTTGATCATCATTTGCGCACTCACCATTTTATTAATAATTCTGTAGAGGTGTTGGAGTGTGATATCGATCTTCTGCGCACGAAGAGTTTTATGAAGGTCACTCACTTTGATACGTGGCGACAACGACACACATTCCAGAATCGCATTCGTGAGGGGACTTATGGGATCAAGCGTGAACATACTAACATTTTAGGTTAATTATGCTTTTCGCGAAAGATCTGTTTTATATCAGCTTTTAGCCGTTGTTTGGAAGTATTCGAAGGATACCGTGATAGATGATTACTTCTTTCACCATCTATCTATGGACGCAGTTCCAAACACATCATCGGCAAAGACAACTGACAGAAATTCCGGATTTGAAATTATTCGTCGCCGGACACGGCTTGAAGTAGCACTTCGGACAATTGAGGAGCAGATCGCAGCATGTAACAGGCAAATTCTCGATCTTGTTCCTCTGGATCTCGAAGATCCGACTGTCGTGACTGCATTTCCTCCGACACTCGAGGCTCTCGAATCCGATCCGACATATGCGGATGATGAGACGTATTTGCCGAGTGCTCTCGATGAATTTCGCAAAGCAGCATTTGACGCGCGGACATTCAGGAGGAAGCAATCGCAAGGTGCTCTTGAAACCTATGCAGCCAATGGGATGGTGGCAGAGGCCACTGCTTCTCGTTTGCAGGAAATAGAAAAACAGATCGAAGCGCTGGGTTCGAAACCACAAGGAATGCTTGGAAGATTGCTTGGGACTGCGGCAAACAAGAAAGCTGCACTCGAGGCACAAGCAGCCACACTCAGAAGAAATCTCATAACTGCGCCACAGCGTATGGAGCAGGCAGCGGGAGCACTGAATATTGCAGAGATAGAGGAGCGCGTCGGCACCGAGGATCAAAAGTATGATGAGACATTGCACGCACGTCCGGCTGTCGCATTTTCCCCTCGTTCACAGCAATCCATCTTGATGAAATCAGAAGGTGGCCTCGTGACTTTCTCTCTGCCTAGCGGCCCAACAGATACCGATCTCACGACAACAGTGCAGTTTGAGCTTGACCCAAATGGAGACGACACTCAGGCATTTGCGCGTCATTTCTATGAATTTCTCTTCAAGAACCATATTGGTTCAGGCGACGCGTTCGATCCGGCGTTGGCATACGTAGAAAGACTCGTTCCCTTCGCACTCGAAGTCGTCGTGGTAGACGGTGAGCAGTGCTACCGTCTGCCGCAAGCGTTCTACGACCGATTCAAACACATGATCGCTGCGTGACATTTTCTTCTCATACAAAACCCCGGATCACACGGTTCGGGGTTTTTACAAATTCTTGTTCGAGAGTGCTTCTCCCGCCCGTTCCCACAGGAAAAAGAAGAACGGTCGCAGCGAGTCGCTCACGGCTTTGTCTTTGATGATCACCGCATGCATGTTCGACGGCGTGAGGAGCGCAACCTTTTCGTCGTAGATGACGAGGTAGGTATCGATGTCGAATACCTTGTGATCGATGAACTTTGCTTCCATCGGAGCGCGATGCGGATGCATGTAATTGTCTTGGATGTAGCGGCGTGCGCCGGGCGTATCGACGAACAGAAATTTGGCTTTGAGTCCGAGCTTATGTTTGGTAGGAAGGTAATTGGTCTGGATGTAGCCACCGATCGCCTTGGTCAGCAGATCGATGTTCGCGTATTCCAGAATTTCTGTTTTCGAGAGCAAAACATCTTCGCAAATACGTCTGTAGCCTTCTTCACCTTGAAACGTCAGCACCTCCAGACCGCGCTGATTCTTTGCAAACATCTCCTGTAATGCTGGGAAAATGTTTTCCAGCACCGCCTTTTTTGTTCCCAGTTGTTCCTCTTCTTTCCTCAGCAGAAATTGCAGTCGCGATGGATCGACCGGAGTCACTCTCCGTCGCTTGCCGTCGTACGTTCGCAGAAATATTTGCAGTCCCTCAAATTTCTCGACGATACCATGCACCGTCACACGGTTCAGCCCCGTCGAGGTCGCGAGTTGCTGCACCGAACACTTCCCAAGTTTGAGTGCAGCAAGGTACACATTCGCTTCATTCCGAGTGAATCCGAGCTGTTGCAGTTCAGGAAGCATAAATGTAGGTAGTGATCTACATATTAGTATAACATCTGTTCTTTTGGCTTACAATAGATGAAAAAATTGTTATCAATATGTAGGGAATGTGTGATTTCATTAGGATAAATGTTATTATGACATAAAATGTGGGTATGCAAAACTCTCCACAGCACACACCATCGGCTTTTGCTCAACGCTTGGCATCTAGAACTCAGGAGATACGCGACGGCTTCCCTGAACCAGCGACGCTCACAGCTGAAGCTCGTCAACTGTTGTATGACGCACTGGGTGGCATGATCGGACATACTCCACTTCATAGAATAGATGTAGAAAGTGGATCGACGATTTGGGCAAAATTGGAATCGGGCAATCCGGGCGAGAGTCACTACGATCGGTGTTATCTTCATCTATTGCACGAGATGGAATTGAGAGGTGATATCATACCAGGAGAGACGAAGTTGCTCGACGCCACCAGTGGGAGTGCGGGCGGTTCACTTGGTTGGATTGGAAGGATACTTGGGTACCAGACACAAGTTATCATTCCAGAAGAATTGCCACTTGCGAGAGTGAGAGCCCTGCAGGACACAGTTGATGAAGTGACTATTTCGCGGCGACATGGGGAATACATCGAAGGTGTTGTGCAAACTTTGAGAGAGATTATCAAAACGCGAGCAAACATACGGTTACTCAAGGAGAAAAAACTCGCACTGCCCAATCATTCCCGAAACCTATCCACTCCTGCGGCGTTCGAGTCGATGGGGAGAGAAGTCAGGGCGCAACTGCCTCCGGATGTAAAGAAGCTCGATAGCGTTTTGGTTATGGGAAATGGAGCCAGTATTAAAGGCATTGAAAAGCCACTTCGTAAGAGATTCCCGCAACTCCGTGTTCATGGAGTCCGAGATGCAGAAAAAAGTGGCAAGATTACTCTGTTTGGAGCAAGTGGAGCAGATGGAGCGGGTAAGCTTCCCATGCCGTTTTTGAATCCCGATCAATATGATACAGTGACCGATGTACATCAAAGTGATTGGTTGAGAGAGTTTGAGGAATGTAATAAAGGTGAAAGCGAGATGAATACAATCGGAAGGACATCGGCAGCAGCTTTCATGATTGCAAAGCGCTTAATTGAGAAAAGCAAAGAAAGAATGAATATTCTTATGGTCGTCTACACTCATGCAGGGAGAGATGGCGATGAGATTGTGACGGATCCCGATGCGACGTATGCGGGGAATGGGCATTGGAATCAAAAATAAAAGTGGCAGCTCGCACATATTCTCAAAGCTCGGAAAAGAATCCATCAACAAAGTGCTACACTCACCTCCTATGAGAAAAATCATCACCACCACATTCGTTACCCTCGATGGCGTGATGCAGGCGCCGGGCGGATCGAAGGAAGATACTTCAGACGGTTTCACGTATGGCGGTTGGCAACTCTCCTTCCCTTCAGACGAGTGGATGGATGCGAAGTTGAACGACATCATGAGCAGTCCGTTCGAGCTTCTGCTCGGCAAGACCACGTACGATATTTTTGCCGCGTACTGGCCTACGGCAAAAACGGACAATCAGGTCGCGGTTCCGTTTAACAGCACAAAGAAATACGTCGTGTCGCACACATCGTTCCAGCCTTCGTGGCAGAACTCCTTCTGTGTGACGGGTGACCCGCCCGATGGTCGGGCAGGCGTGGTGGCAGAGCTACAGAAATTGAAAACACAGGATGGTCCGGATTTGTGGGTGTGGGGGAGTGGAAATCTCATTCAGACGTTGATGGAACACCATTTGATAGATCAGATGCATCTGTGGATTTATCCGATCACCCTTGGAACAGGCAAGCGACTATTTTCCAATGGAACTCAACCGCAAGAGCTGAAGCTCGTTGATTCAAAAGTTTCCAAAACCGGCGTCATCATCGCGACGTATGAACCGGGAGGAGTGGTGAGGACGGGGCGTTTGCGGGGGATGCGGGGAGCTGATGATGGTGAAAGTGGATTGGTGGTTCTTAATAGAGATGATTAGAACTTTTTGGAAAGCTTTTGAATTTAATCTTCCTAAATTTATTTAGTCGCTTGATAAGCGTTTTCGTCAGGTCGCTTTTGTTGATATTTTGTACGTGCTACCTCTATGGAACATCCCCATTTCATATGTGGATTTTGATCGGCTGAATAGGGTGTATTGCCAAAAACTAGCATATCGTTAGCAAGTGTATTCGATATCCGAACAGTGTTTGGATCAGCTTTAAGAGACAAAACAATGGCCTCTGCCGCAAGCTTCTGAAGGATAGGAAGAAGAATACCAATTTCCTGATTCAATGTATCAATATTGCTTCCATGGGCAATGCTAGATCGCATCTTTCGTAAACGATTAAATAGATCTTTGGGTAAATCTTTGTGCAAAGAAATGACATGTTTAATTCCCTCTACATTGGATTGGAAAGATTCTAATTCAGCATCACATTGCTTACATTTTGGAGTAATCTTGGCTGATTCCTTCACATCATTAGATATACACTCAAGTGAGATGAAATATCCTAGAAATTGATCCTCAGGTCGCTCAAAAGTCATTGATTTTCGGAACCACCGGAGAGATTTCTTTGCTCTTTCGGTAGGACGAAGAGTGGGGATTAAATGTGGATTTAAAAATGGAGTTGTTCTTCGAGTAGAAATACCATTGGTTTGCCAGCTGTACGAAGTAAGAATATTTTTCTTACAAGCCTCAAGTTCAGATTCATTGTAAAGAAAATCAATCGAAATGAGTGAAAGTGGTGAGCCTGCCCAAAAAGTTATACGGTCAAGCATTTGCTGCAGAAAATCATTTGCGCGAAGCCATGCCTCTTGGGGCTTAGAAGCTATTATACTGCATCGAAAATCAAAGATGATAGGCTCATGTTTAGACCACCAAGCAGAATCATTTGCACGGTCTATATCCAAAGCTCGTACTTCGATGAAGCCATCTCCATCTCCTGAGCTGAAATCTAACATAAAGCCAGTCCTTTTTGCGGTATTTAAGCTACCTTCGGGCCTCAAGTCCACTGGGACATCAACCTTGCCCTCGAGAACCCATACTTCAGTGAGTGAAACGTATTCAGCAGATTGGCTCATAAACTCAAGAAAATGTGGCAGCCTCACGGGGAATCGAACCCCGATTACGAGAATGAGAATCTCGTGTCCTAACCGTTAGACGATGAGGCCGTGGAAAGAATGATCGACCCAGCTTCGCTCTTTGAGCTTCGCCGAGGCAAGGCTGAGAGTATAGCCAAACTGACATAGTTTTCAATGTCTCACGCCCCCACCGCTACCAACACCAAATCCGTCGTCAGTCCCAGAAAGAAGCCAATGGTGATGCCCCAGCCGTTCCAAGCGTGCGCTTCAAAGCGTCTGCCGATTGCGAGAAGTTCGCCGATCACATACACGATGGCGCCGGCAGCGAGTGCGAGGAAGAGGACGGAGAGAATTTCGGAGTTGTACCGGTACCCGATCAGCGTGCCGATGAGGTTTGGGCCACCACCAATTAGCCCAGCCAGAAACAAGAATTTCCACGAGACTTTGCGACCGGCGAGGGGAGCGGCGATGCCGAATGCTTCGGTGATGTTATGGAGTCCGAATCCGACTATCAGGAGAAGCGCCAATTTCAGTTCACCCTGCACGGCGCTATTTCCGATCGCGAGGCCTTCTGAAAAATTATGCAGTCCGATGCCGACGGCGATGAGGAGTGCCAATTGTTCCGGTGAAATTTCACGTTCTTTTCGCATGGCATTGCGTCCGTAGTAGACGAGGCTCATGAGACCTACGGAAAATCCAAGGATCAGGACAAAAAGAAAGAGTGCGAAAACAGAACTTCCTTCCTCCAGTGCATGCTCCACAGGTTCGAACGTATGTTCCATGACATCGACGAACAAAAAGAAAAGCACGCCGATGGCGAGCGCGTTCAGAAAAGATTGATGCCCTTTGGACACTGCGCGCAACCTTGCGAGTGGCATGCCAAGGAGAATGGTAAGTCCGGAGATTGCTCCAAGAATGAGCGTTTGAGAGAAGGACATGTGGTACTGGGAAGTGATCTTGCTGGTTTATCGAATAGCGCAGCAAACGCAAAAATAGTAGGGATTTTTTTGTGGGAAGGAAAGGGGATTTGAATTCTTGTCTCGACTCGTTTTATTGACACATGATACTAATATACTAGGATGTTAGTATGAAACTACAAGAATTTGAGACATTTGGAGAGGTTGGTGCGGCGATTCATCCACTACGGGAAATTCTTACAGCCCCTTTCATGAGTGATTGCAGGTTGATTTGTACTCCGGATAATCAGATAAGAGGTGAAAAAATACATGTTCATAGGTCGAATGTATCAGCTGCTCTTCAGAGAGTGATTGAAATAGTAAAACCACGATATAAAACCCCCGATACATTCAGAGCTGCTGTTAAGACCGCAAACCTAAATGGAGAGGCACAGCCATTATATGTTGTTGCGCATAGATGGCAGCAATTTGAAGAAGTGCAAGCAGGAATTACTCAAGAAACAGAAATGGCGAGATTATGTGCACAAGGAATGTTAGTGAGAGCGGGGCGGAGTAATCATGGTGGGAATGTATATTTACCTGATGAGTTGCAGCGTATAAAAGAGCGAAAAGCAAAAAGAAGAAAAGAAAGAGGTATTGGTGTTAAAAGTGATGATGAATAGATTCAGTGAGATTTTTTCTTCAATAAATCCCGAATCTCCGTGAGAAGTTCTGCTTCTGTAGGACCCGCAGGGAGAGCAGGAGCAGTGCGACGGAAACGATTCATTTCTTTTACAATGATAAATACACAGAAAGATACGACGATGAAGTCGAGGATGGTGTTTAGGAACAGTCCGTAATTCAGCGTGACGGCACCGGCATCTTGCGCTTCCTTGAGGTTGGTAAATCCCTTTCCCGAGAGGTCGATGAAGAGGCCCGAAAAATTCACACCACTGCCGAGTTTTATGATCGGAGGCATCACGACATCATTGACCAGTGACGTGATCATTTTCCCAAACGACGTACCGATGATCACACCGACGGCGAGGTCGACGACGCTGCCCCTTAGGGCAAACTCACGAAATTCTTTGATGATGGACATAGGAAAAGAAAGGATCAAAACTTACTGAAATCCTGCCACGCCACTCAATGTATTTCCAATCGTACTGTAGAAGTAGTAGGTGGAGACAATGCTGAAGGCGATGATAAGGCTGTAGAAAATAATCTTGATGACTTTGTCGCGACGCTGTGCTTTTGTCGTATGGAAAATCATATCTGTCGCAGTCTTGAGCATGGCGTTTTGCTCGCGCTGCAGATCTCGCATTTCCGTGAGAATCTGAAGTGTGGCGTCCTTGGCATTTTCTTTTTCTTTTACCGGCATCGCAGAACGGGGGAAATCAGATTCCAAACATTTCGTAGTCCACGCTCAGCGTGCCTCCTGTGTAGATCATGAGAAACAAGCATCCAGTGAGGATCAAGAGGTCAAATTCCCATCCCATTTTTTCGGTGGATGCAAAGGGAGTGTTCCACTCAAACAATTTTTTGTAGAGTGCGCCGAACATGATGATGCTGAGTCCCAGTGAGGCAAATTGTGTGAGGAAACCAAAGATCAGTGCCAAGCCGCCGATCGTTTCCATGACGCCTATGAAACGCATGAACCATGATTTTCCGCGCAGCTTTCTCGGTCCGTGTGCGATGAAAATCGCCGCAATCACGACGCGCAGCAGCAGAAGCGCCACGTGATGGAAATCCTGAAGTGGGTCAAAGAAGTGTATGATGAAGTCCATGGGGAAGGGGGAACGTTCTGTACCGGATTGTATCATGCACAGAGGAGGTATCTCTTGCGCATTTTACGTTCTGTGCTTCTCTATCTTTACCTACTCTTACGACAAAAATACAAACGGCACGCGCAAATTTTTCACATCTTCCAGTCTGTAATCGAGCATTTTTGTTCCTACGAAAATGATCGAAATCTGCTCGTTTTGCACCAAGGATTCAATATTGCTTTCCAGCAATCCCTCACGTTCGAGGAAGGAAAACTGAATGGGGTTTTTGTGCTCTTTGAGGCGTGTTTTGTTGATGGCTGCAAACAGCGTATCTGCTTCCGCACGGATGCGCTTCAATTCGGTATCGTTAAATTTGCCCTCCGGACAGTGCAGGACCTGCATGCGTGTCATGCCGTGGAGATCGAGCCACTCGATTACAGCGTCCGTGCGCTCAAGAAATGATCGTCCACGCGAACAAAGAATAGCCGTCGGTCCTGTGAAGTCCTGCTTCTTGTATGCGGGCATATTGTGTGCAACCTTGAGAATGCGTGCGACGAGGGGGGTCAGTGGCGGTTCGACGATGAGCGTGAGTAAGATCACCCAGAGTCCGATCAGTGATGCCGTCTCGATTCCCTGAATACCGGAAACACCCATGCCGATAATGAGCACAGCGGGGATCACGCCTGTTTCACGGACGAAAGAAAGAAAGAGGAGTTCGCGTACACTCAGAGCATGTTTGCCTCTCATAAATACAGAGAGTGAAAGAAAGACTGCGATGGGACGGATGACGAACATGAAAAGAATGCCCATCACAATTCCCGGAACCATCACTTGCATGAGTGCGTGGACGTCGACACTCGCTCCGAGCAGCAAAAAAATCAGCGGCTTCATAAGTCCTTCAATCGTGTGGACGAAATAGTGTTCGACGTGCGAGACATGTTGCTCCAACTGAAAAAGAAGCCCTGCAATGAACACCGCAAGAAAGCCACTGCCATGGAGAACGGTAGCGACGAGAAAACAAAGGACAGGGATGGCAAGGAATAATGCCGCATCCGCGTCGCCGCTTTCCCCGAGACGCGCCTTCCACTTGCTCCAAAAATGGAGAATAACGAATCCAAAAAAACCGACTGCGCAGCCGACGAGGAGTTCATACAAGACATCGATGGCGGTTTCCGGATTGAGCAGATGTCCGTACATATCCGCAATTGACGCGGGTATGACATTCTGTGTGGTGAGGATTGTCAGAAAGACTCCCGTGAGGACTGCGCCTACCACGTCATTGATGGCACTTTCACTGATCGCGATGTCTTTGATGCGCGGGTTTGGAAACACCAGACTTTTTAAACTTGGAATGATCGCCGCCGGATCGGTGGAGGAGAGGGCTGCCCCCAAAAGAACAATGGCCCCCACGGATATCGACAACTGAAACCACTCGGCTGATGCCGTAAAGATGATAGAAAAGAGTGCCGCGGTGATCAGTGTCCCCACAAATGCGATGGAGAGAATGGGTCCGACTAATTTTTTGAAGCGTGCGAACGGTGTGTCGAGACCGCCGCCGAATAAAATAAATGATGCGCCGAGCGTCGTCAGAATAGTGAGGATAGATGTGTTTTGAATAATCGGACTGAGCGATTCCCGCTCGATCATCCCGATAAAAATAGCGAGCACGAAGGAAGGAATCACCGTCGGTTTTGCCAATTCAAACACGAGAAATCCACCGATACACACAATGCCGATTTCAAAAAAAGCGATGAGAAGGGACATCTGTCCTTGCTCGGCAGATGTGCCGAGAAGAGGCGCTGTGAGTCTGGAAAAGATATAACTTGCGACAAGCACTACTACAATCAGTGCATAGTTTTTGACAGGTGCGTGGATCCTTTTCAGGGAAAATGTGGAGAGAGTCATAGACAGTTCGTACACAAATTTTTGAAAAATTACAAGCCTCTGAGAAGCAACTCCGCTACACTTTTGCCTCAAGAAGATCTATGACGTATCCGACTCAAGCTCCACCTCCGGTTCCGAAAAAAAAGCGGTACGTGCTTCGCGTGATCGGCGTGCTTTGTGCGGGGATCTTTCTTTTGCTCATTCTGAGCATCGCAATTGTTTCTTTTTCAACTCTCCGGACATTTGCCATTCGCACGGCGGTTTCTGTGATGGGCGCTGCGCCCAAGCGAGACAGCAGCGGGCTTACGAATATTCTTCTCCTCGGAGTCGGTGACAAAGATCACGATGCGGCGGATTTAACAGATACCATGATGATCGCGAGCATAGATTCTGCGAAGCAAAGCATTGTTTTGCTTTCCATTCCGCGCGATCTTTACCTTACCGGCAACAAAACTCTGAGAAACGGACGCATCAATACACTGTACTCATCTGCAAAAGCACAGACCCGTGCGAAGTACAAAAAAATGGAGGAAGCGGATGTTATCCAGATTGCGATTCGCGATACCGCTGCCGAAATGAGTCGCAAGTTTGAAGTTGAGATTCATGGGGTACTGATCGTAGATTTTACGACAGTCGTAGAGGCGGTTGACGCGCTCGGGGGGGTCGACGTTGTGGTGAGTAAGGATATTGTCGATTACTCTTATCCTGTCAAAGAGGGGGTCACAGGACTCTTCAAGCTGACCAAAGGCCCGCAACATCTCGATGGCGAGACAGCTCTGAAATTTGCACGCAGCCGTCACTCCGGTACCGATTTCGATCGCTCGGTTCGTCAGCAGCAACTTATTCGCGCGCTCGAAGAAAAAGTGCGTTCGATGAATAGATTTCAGCAACTGGGATTTGTGACTTCGTTCTATAAGAGTGTGACGAAACACGTGCAGACGAATCTGAAAACTGTGCAGCTCCTCGGCCTTGCGCAGCTCATCACGAGTTTATCGCAGGAAAATGTGCTCATGATGCAGATCAATTTCAATTACGGAGGAGACAATGCCGATGCGAAAGCGGGCGGATTTTTGTATTCAGCGGACAGTGCTCAGTACGAAGGTGCGAATGTTCTGCTTCCCGTTACGACCGACAAAGACCCAACCGGCTGGAAACAGATTCGGACATACGTCTGGTTTCTTTTGCATCACCCCGAGATCTACTTCAGTGACAGCGAAGTGCAAACAGTGGATGCATCCAATCAATCTCTCGCTGCCTATCGGCTTTTGAACGAAATACGTCGCTATGGATTTGTCACTGTGCCAAGCCCGAAAATCAAACCTCCTGTGCCCAAAACCAAAGTGCCGCTTCTTGAAAATTCGTACATCACCTACCGAGAGAGGAAAGACAAGCCCCTCGCGTATTTTTTCAAAAACTATTTGAATATCCAAACAGTATCCACACAAAAAGTGAGTGATACGACGGGAACCGGAAGTGTGCGGATTGTGATCGGGAAAGATTTCAAGTACCGGCCATTTCAGATGATTGGGACGGGGGCGGTGGAGGAGTGAGTCCTTCGATACAAAAACGTGTCATCCTGAGTGTTTTTTGCTCGAGCAAAAAATGTATCGAAGGATTGAAACGTTTTCACTCAGGATGACACACAATGTGACACATTTTTTTTGAACGAGTATTATCATTTCATGACCCTCCTCCACTCTATCATCTTCGGCATCGTCGAAGGGGTCACGGAATTTCTGCCGATCTCATCGACCGCACACCTCATTCTCACAGCCGATCTCCTCAAGCTTCCTCAATCTAAATTTCAGGTGACGTTTGAGATCGTGATTCAACTGGGCGCAATATTGGCGGTGGTTGTTTTGTATTGGAAAACACTGTTTCAAAATATCGAAGCACTCAAGCGCGTGATCGTCGCATTCATCCCCACAGCGATCATCGGTTTTCTTCTTCATAAAGCCGTGAAGTCGTTCTTTGAAAATGAACAGATGATCCTCGGTGCATTATTCATCGGAGGTCTTATCCTGATTGCCTTCGAGATGTTTCACAAAGAAAAATCATCTGCAACTGCGACGATGGAAAGCATTTCTTACCCACAAGCTGTACTCATCGGTTGCGCTCAATCGCTCGCAATTGTGCCGGGGGTTTCCCGCAGTGCCGCGACGATCCTCGGAGGCATGTCCCTCGGCATCAGCCGAAAAACCATCGTTGATTTTTCCTTTCTCCTCGCAGTGCCGACGATGCTCGCGGCAAGCGTGCTTGATCTGCTCAAGAGTGGATCATCATTTTCCTCAAGTGAGTATGGTATGCTCGCAGTAGGATTTGTCGTCTCCTTCCTCGTCGCGATTGTCGCCATCAAGTGGCTCCTCAAATACATTCAAAAACATACGTTTATTGTGTTTGGAGTGTATCGGGTGATGGTGGCTGCAGTGTTTTGGATGATTATTGGCTAATCCTCACACTCTCAAGCGCATCCAGCACCATCTGCCGGTTCTCTGCGGATGGCTTATTGGCATAGGCATCGATACTTCCTCCTGTTTTCAAATCTCCCCAGCTGATCAGCTTCCAGTTTTCGGTGCCGTCATCATTGACCGTATGACAGACCTGCATATCGCGGCCGCTGATTTTCATCGATTCCATTTCCTTTTTCTTGCCGTTCTCGATACACACACCTCCCACTTTTTGTCCCCACGTCACCTGCACGCCACCTTCTTTTCCAAACATCCGCTCCACTTTGTATTGGTTCGGCACTTCATCGATGATCTTCACTTCCCAACCTTTCGGAAAACTCATCGACATGTGTGCGTCTTTATTTGAATAATTCCCCGCACTCGTCACATGCCGCATGTTCGGGTCACTGGAACAGGCGCAAAGGAGGAGTAGACCAAAAAGAGGAAGAGCTTTTTTCATGCGAAGACCGTACCAGATTGTTTCTGTATGTATCAATTGATGAAAAGGGATTTCCTTTTAGAAGCTAGCTCCTAGCTCCTAGTTCCTAAACCTGTATTCTCGAAAACAGCCACGATCCGATCGCGAGCAGAATTGCTGAAATGATGACGAGAACAGCGAGATCCGTTGCGTACCCAAATTCCATCATCCCAATCAGGGCGCCGCGCAGACCGTCGACGCCGTAGGACATCGGGTCAAGGCGCGTGAGGACGGCGATGGGGCCGGGGAGGTCTTTCAGCGGGAACATCGCGCCACTCAGGAAAAAGAGCGGCATAACGAGGAAATTCATGATGAGCGGAAAAGCCTGCATATCTTCCAGCACGCACGCGATTGCCGTGCCGAGCGCCGTGAACATGATCGCAATGAGTGCCATGAAGACGAAGGCGACAGGAAGTAGTGCGAGGCTTTCGGGTCGAAAGCCGATGAGCAAGGTGATGAGGAAAATGATGATGCCTTGGATCATTGCGACGGTGGCACCTCCCAATGTGCGTCCGATCATGATCGTCGTTCGCGACACGGGCGCAACAAGTGTTTCCTTCAAAAATCCAAACTGCCGGTCCCAAATGATTTCGATTCCGCTGAAGACCGCGGTGAAGAGGATGCTCATGGCGATGACGCCCGGTGCGATGAAATCGATGTAATTTCCCTGACCGGCTTTCTCGTAAATCGGCCCGAACCCGTAGCCGAGCGCGACGAGGAAGAGGAGCGGTTGTCCGAGTGATCCGATCATACGGGCTTTCGACCGCGAGTAGCGTTTCAGTTGCCTGAGCCAGAGGATGTAGATCGTAGACATATATCGTTGATTGGTTAATTCGTTTACTTGTTTATTCGTGAAATAAAATTAGCGGCGCCACATTTTTCTGGCTTGGCGCATGCCTTCCATGGCGTTTGCGCCTTCGTCGCGGATGGCGTTGCCTGTGAGTTTCAGGAATGCTTCTTCGAGGGTTTTCGTTTCGGTCTGTTTTTTTAATTCCTCCGGTGTTCCGGTTGCGACGATGTTTCCGTGATCGATGATCGCGACGCGGTGGGCGACTTTGTCTGCTTCTTCCATGTAATGTGTCGTGAGAAATACGGTGATGCCTTCCTCCTTGTTCAACTTTCCAACGTAATCCCACAAGTGATTTCTGGTCTGCGGATCGAGTCCGATGGTTGGTTCATCGAGGAAGAGAATTTTCGGATGATGAAGCAGACTCCGCGCAATTTCCAGTCGCCGCTTCATGCCGCCGCTGAATTCCTTCACCAAGCTGTTTTTCCTATCCCACAAATCAACGAAGTGGAGCAATTCCTCCAAGCGCGTTTTGCGGATGTCCTTCGGCACGCTGTAGAGCGCAGCGTGGAGTTCCATATTTTCCTGAGCCGTAAGTTCATCATCCAAGCTCGGATCCTGAAACACGATGCCGAACGATCTGCGTGCGTCGCTCTGCTCATGCACAGGGTCATGTCCATCGAGTTTGATCTTCCCTTCCGTCGGCCGCAGGAGCGTTGTGAGCATTTTGATGGTCGTCGTTTTCCCTGCACCGTTTGGGCCAAGAAACGCGAAGATTTCACCTTTGTTTACGGTAAAGGAAATGTTATTCACCGCTGTGAAATCTTTAAATTTCTTGGTGACGCCGTGAGCTTCGATTATGTGGGTCATGGGAAATGAGGATAACAGTACGGACGTGCAATCTCTACTGTTCTTACGTCGTTTTAATATGCCTTGGCGTAGAGAGCCATCTCCGTTGCAGGCTTGCCGGAACACACATCCATTTTCCCCTTCGCTTCTGTAGTATCACCGAGCAGACGGATCGTTGCTTTCACTTCATCTTTGATTTTGTTTGCAGTTTCCAGTGTCCCATCCCACGGTGCCCACACCATTCCGCCGTTGTCACTGTTGATAATTTCTTTGAGCTTGTCGAAGGTTTCCACCCAGTGCGTGTTTTCTTCCAAATGTTTCTTCGCTTGATCGAGCAAATTCTGTTGGATCTCCGCAAGCAAAGTGTGAACAGATGCTGCCGTACAATCTTTCAGTGTCATCGCTTCTTTCGCGCCGGTATCACGCCTCGCAATCGTCAGTTGATCTTTCGCGAGATCTTTGGGTCCGATCTCAATACGAACAGGAACACCTTTCACTTCCCATTCGTTGAACTTGAATCCGGGGGATTTTTCGTCGCGGTCGTCGAGGTGACTGCGGATGTTTCCATCTGTGAGCATTGTGTGCAGAGAGTGCACAGCTTTCATCACAGCGTCGCGCTCTTCATCGGTCTTATAAATCGGAACAATCACCACCTGAATCGGTGCGACGTTAGGCGGAACTCTC
Source organism: Candidatus Peribacteria bacterium (assembly GCA_943355155.1). GTDB lineage: Bacteria > Patescibacteriota > Gracilibacteria > Peribacterales > Peribacteraceae > CALREJ01. Next base: position 56,652 of record CALREJ010000002.1, on the reverse strand, counting down.
AGGCCTTTCTCGTCGCCGTGCACGACGATCATCGTACCGATGATGCGCGTGGAAAGCCCCCAGCTCGTGGTGAATGCCGGCTTCTGCGTTCCATCAGCATCGAGGAATTTGACCCCATAGGCAGTGGCAAACGTGTTGCCGATGTAATGCGAAGTTCCGGCTTGGATTGCTTTTCCATCGCGGGCGAGTGCCTCTGTCGACAGAGTATATTCTGCTCCGGCGAAGGTTTCGTGCCGAGGTTTTTTTCCTTGCATCACAGGCAGAGCGAGGAAGTCATGATCGAAGTCGATGTACATTTTGAGCGCATCATTGACCATTTTCTCCGCATCTTCGCGTGTTGCATGTGCGGTGTGTCCTTCTTGCCAGAGGAATTCCAGTGTCCGCAAAAACGGACGCGTGCGCATTTCCCACCGGACAACGTTTGCCCATTGATTCAGTTTCATCGGCAGATCTCTGTAACTCTGAATCCATTTTGCAAATGCGGAATAGAAGACAGTCTCGCTCGTGGGACGAATGTATAACTTTTCCGCGAGTTCTTTTCCGCCTCCGTGCGTGACGACCGCACACTCGGGCGCAAATCCTTCGACGTGATCTTTCTCTTTCGCAATCATTGATTCGGGGATGAACATGGGGAAATAGACGTTTTGGACGCCTAATGCTTTGATCCGGCGATTGAGTTCTTGCTGGATCGCTTCCCAGAGTGCATAGCCATAGGGTTTGAAAATAATGCAGCCACGCACTTCAGCGTTTTCCGCCAAATCCGCCGCCGCGATAACATCGAGGTACCACTGGGGAAAGTCCTTTTTTTGATCAGCAAGACGAGCCATGTACGGACTGTAGCAGATCCCTACTTACTACTCACTACAAACTACTCACTCGTTTCAACTCACCCAAAACCCCACTTGCGTCACCACCGCCCCGAAACAGATCCCCGCGATCACTTCTTTCAATGAATGTCCGACGCGTTCAGAGAAATGTTGCCAGTGCTGCAGCTTATTCAGTGCCTCTGCTTGCTGGCCGACACTGCGACGCAGGCTCATGGCGTCGTACCAGACGACACAGGCGAAGACAAAGGCGATAGCGAATTCGAGGGATTCCAATCCTTCGACATGTGCGACGATGATGAGTAGAGACGTCACAAATGCAGAGTGGCTGCTTGGCATACCACCAGGCTGGAAGAGTGTCGCGTGCCATGATCCGGTTCTGAAATGCTCCACCACCGCCTTCATCATTTCCGACATCACCATCACCATGAGCGGGATGAGGAACGGGTATTGTGCGAGGAGGTACATGGTGGGTTTGGAACGAAGATCTAGGAGTTAGCCCTTCGGCGACAAGCTTACATTAGAAGCGGCTGATCGTAATGCTGGTGTTTTCTGTATGTACGATCGTCGTGCCGCGCTTGAGTAATTCTTTGAGGGCGGTCTGCAATGTATCATCGCTGAATGCGAGTGAGAGTACTTTGTGATGGCGATTGGTGGATTCCAGTGACATCGTGAGTGTTGATTCTTTGATCATCACATTCTGCACGTCGAGTGGATCGTCATTCTGCAGAAGTGCGTAGCTGATGCTGTCAAGGATGATGGATTCTGCACGGAAGGCGATGATGTGAGGTGCATTATCCAGTGTAATAGTGATCGGCGCTCCGTTGAGGAGGTTTTGTTTTGCAGGAAAATATTGTAGGAGGTGGAGATGTGTGTGCGGAATTTCTTCCATCACGTCCGCGACGTCGATTTCCTCTTTCACTTCTTCCACTGCCGGTACTTCTTTTTTCTCGGAGACTTCGACTTTTGGTGTCTCGATGATTCTTTCCTTGTGTCTTTCCGCGACAGGCGAAGGTGTTTTTGTTTTCTTTTTCACGCCAAAGAATGTCTGCAGCTTCGCGATGGCGGAGCGGAGATTTTTCTTTGGTGCCGGTGAGTTGTGAGGGGAGTGCGTCATACGATTATGCAGCTTGTTCGGTTGGTTTTCCCTGTGCGCTCGGCGATGGATTTGTTGATTTTGGCAGAGGAGAGACGGTTGATTGTTCCTCGGCTTCGACAAAAATTTCCAGATCCGCTGGTTTTTCAGGAATGTTATCCACCGTTTCAATGAGATCAGAACCTCCCCGAGGGCCGCGCGTGTACTGTCTCGTCATGGTGGTGTGTTTATAGAATTGGTAGAGATTTCCTTTTTCCAGTGAAACGACGGTCGTTTCATCATCCTTTCCAACCCGTGTGCATCTGCGCTTGCCGGCTGTACGCATCCACCATGTTCCATCAAGCTTCATGTATCCCTTTTCTGCGCCTTTCCTCAGTCGTAGCTCGACAGGCATGTGATTTTGTACATTAGTTGCGTAGTGATTCATCACGTTCGTTGCATTCAGTGCCACCTGTTCACTTGAGCCGAGCGATGTTGGCTTGCTGAACTGGTGCTGATCGATCATATCCAGCATTCCTGTAACGCTCAGTCGTGTCGGATTGCTGCCGATGTCACGCAAGGAGCGTGCATTTTTCGTATTCACTCCTTTGTGTGCCAATACTTCAGGACTTTGCATTAGCACTGTCCGCAGCTGCTGAATCTGCCGATGGACAGATTCTGATGTCATCGGTGTTTTTGTTTGTGCAACGGTTGCGAGGATGTTCCAGAGTTCCTGTGCCGCTTGTCCACGTGCGATGTTTTGTAGATCGAGTTCACTGCCCATGCCGGGTGCTTTCCACGCATCTAGACTTAACCACTGGCTGTAATCTGCGGTGATGAGTTTTTGATCACATGTGGCCAGTTCGTGGCGTATATTTTCAAGGAGCACCTTGGGGAAACGTTCAGCGAACGAATCAGGATCTTGCTGCATACTCTCCATGACGAGAGCCACATCTTTCACTGATTCCAATTCGCGATCAGCCACATCTCTTCTGATAGTGCGCCACGCACTTACATATTCTGCGGTCTGTGCTCTTCCATAGTTCCACACGAGTAGCTTCGGGCGTTTTGTCTCATCAGGATCTTGCAGATACGCATCGTACTTTTCCATCTGCATTTCTGCGTACGTTGTGGCATTCTTCAGGATTCTGTCCGATACCAAATCACATGTTCCTTCTGTTGCATTCAAAATATATGTTTCAGCATAGAGGATGAATTGGCCAAGACGCTGCTTCTGTAGTCCCTCAAGCTGCTGTTCACTTCTGTCACTGTAGAGCAAAGGAATGGGCAGAGGAGATACACGTGCCGTCGCAACTTGTGCAAAGTACGCACGGTAGCCGTCTTCACGTGATGCGTTGTTCGCGAGACGTGCTGTGTCTGCAGGCAAAAATGCATCCTGTGCCCAGTTGAGACTATCACCGCCACTCGTTTTTTTGATGTGTTCCAGCACCTTTCCGGGTGAGTATTTCTTCGTCAAATCGCGCTCGTTGGTCGCATGATATTCTGCTGATTCACTTGCCTTGCCGCGGGCGTATTGCATTGCCGCAATACCGAGTCCTATCGGTGCCATAATCATTCCTGCCGGTGCGCCGAGTGATACGAGAATACTTCCCGTCGACATGTACGTTGTGACCATTGCGTACCCACCAATCATAATTCCAGCCGCATTTCCAGCCGCATCGACTAGGATGTAGTTGCGGTCTGATTCGTAAATTTTCTTTAGTTCGGGGTTGTCCGTTGCTTTCAATTTGAGTGTGGCTTCATCCCAGTAGGATTTGGTCATAATTAGTCCAAAGACGTCTACAGCCATACCAAATCCATTACCGATAATGCGGCCTTTTAGTGCACTTTTTGCTGCGCTCTTGGCCGCCGCTCCGGCTTCTGCAATTTCTGCGGAACCACTGCTCACGGCTCCCGCAAAAATCTTCTTTGCTGCCGGACTATTTTCGATCAGGTGCAATTCTGCGGCGTCGAGCGTTCCAAGTTCGGCTTGTAGTGCGGCTCTGGCTTCAGCACTGTTTGTACTGCCTTTCAGTGCTTTTGCAACTTCCTTGTCATTCAAAATACGATCGACTGACTCGGAATTTCTTGTTGCATTTTTTACTTCGATTGTCTTTTCTCCTGTTTCGATATCCACTTTTCTACCTCCAGTGTCTGCATCCGATGTATCGTTCTTTGGTGCGGCTGAGTCGGATTCTGGTGTCGATGTTTTTGTTTTGCTTGCAGTGGGGGATTCTTCAGTTGGAGTCGATGACGTTTTTCCGCTGGTACTTTCCTCAGGATCGATTTTTAATCTTGGCTCTTCGTCGGGTAAGACATTTTTTTGTTTCTTTCCTCCTTCCGTAGCATCTGCATCAGATTCAGCAGGTTTGGAATTTTGAGCAGATCTACTTCCGCCGATACCGCTCTCTGGTGGATCGACAGATGGTGTCGTTGGCGTTTTTCCACTCATTTTAATAAGCACTTTCTTTACCTCTTCTCTTGTTAGCTTTGAAACATCTTTTTCATACGTTACATCTTTCAAAGCTTGTAAAAATTCTTTGGGCATATCTGCTTCTTTCATTCCTTTTAAATAGCGATGGAATTCATCCACTGCTAGATCTGTATTTTTTTCAAAGAGAGTAAATGCATCTTTATTATTTTTAATCATTGGATTGAGTTTTGCTTTATCAAGTAATCTATTTTGCTCCTGTGCAAATTCATAACGTACAAATAATCCATCTGCTGTAGCACCTCGTAGTTTGCGACCGGGAATGAGGCGAGTTCTTCTACTAAATGTTGCATCCATTCGACTGATCGTGAGACGAGTCGCGCTTTCACTATCAAAAATTTCAACACCTCCACGCACCAAAGCGTAGCCACTCTTTGCAGTTCTTTTGACTGTGTACCATGGCCACAAACCAGCTTCCCACAGGACGTTCGCATTCTTGCCAAATTTATTGATCGTGACGAGTTTGAGCGCTGCGAGTGATGACGCATACACCATGGTGCCTGCGATATATGTTGCAACTAAGTCACCCGTCGTTTCCGGTGTTATATTTCTATCGATGAGGTAATCCCATGCCTGTTCTCCAAATTTGCCGGTCAAAGCGAATAGTCTTCCGCCTGCGACGAGTGCAACACGACCTTCATCCCAAATAAAATCACCACCATCTTTTACCACTGCCCAAAGAAGAGCACCGGCAAATTCTGTATCTGAACTGTATGAATTTTTCTCAGACAGGACTTTTTCTGTGTTTTCATGGTTCACCATGGCACTGAACGCATCGCCGAATATCTCTTTTCCTTCTGCCCATCCTCTCTCTGCACCTGCCGCAGCGCCATCGACTATTGGTGCTACAGAAGCTGGAAGAATTCCGCCTCCTGGAGGAAGACTAAAATTAGGAATCATCCCTTGAATGGATTTTTCAATCTCCTTTTTATAGTGTTTCACAGCAAAGTGCAGACCAAGGAACGCCGCCCCCCCAATCCCAAGTCCAATCAACAGTTTTTTGAAAAATCCGCCGCTTGAGTGCGTGGCTGCTTCTTTGCCTTCTTCGTAGGATTTCTTTCCCCAGCCAAATAACTTTTTGATTCCGTACCACGCGAGCACACCAACGCCGAGCGTGGCGATGGATCCGAGTGCGATCTTTTGGTTTCTACTCAAGTTATCTGTTCCCGGCAACTTTCCTCCAATCACTTCGGCGGTATCGCCGATTTTTGTGAGGAGCGTTTTTTGTTCAGGGGCCGATGGTTCTTTTGCATCCGGATTTTGCGTATCGGCACCGGCAGGGGAATCCTGATCCACTTTACCTCGCACCATTTCAATCGTACTTTTCAGTGCACCCAAATTTTTTCTTTCATGTGCCTTTTTTTCAAGAGCCTCTAATTTTTGAGAAATACTTTTTCGATCTTTCTCCCCCCGCAGCGACTGTGCTACTGATTCCAAAAATGGCTGCTGATCGGCTTTTGTTTGCACCCTTCCCCTTTGAATCGCATCTTGCAACTGATCCAAATTTGTATCAGTATTTTGAAGCATTCTCGCTACTTCTTCCGCTTCAGATGATGGAGAACTAGGTGGTGTATCCGGCTTTTTTGAAAGCTCAGCTGCATCAGCTCCTTCATTTTCATATATCAATCGTCCTTCTTTGAATGAAGGAGTGGGGGAGCGGTGATGGTGTGTGGGGAGGAACATAGTTTTTTCGTTATGCTGCGTTCAGCCAGGAACGTTTTATTGCTTTCGCACCGCTTCTTACGCCACCAGCGACTCCACCGACAAAGGATAATCCGAGATGTACGATTCCCGCGGATGCGATAGCTACGACTGCACCGGTTTCGTGCACTGCTCTTTCTGTCCAATCCATTGTCTGATGAATAGCTTTGCTAATAGTTCCGCGTTCATTTTCAATGCGGATTGCAGCATTCTGTTGTTGCAAAAAATGCATGATGTCCTGCTGCTTTTCTGCTTCGAGTGTTCCATAAAACACACGTAATTTGGTTTCAATCTGTTTGATCGCAATGTCGTCATCCTTTTTTATTTCTTGGTCCAATGCTTCCGAGAGCTCAAGAAATTCCCGTACATGCGGCTGCAGCGCTGCACGCTCGGGTGATTCTAAGGAGTGTGGCTCGGTGATTGTGTTTGGATCGGTCATGGAGGTTGATGTGTGTCTGATGAGAAATTAGCCGATTTTTTTGAATTCCATTTCATGCCCCTCTTTATCTTTGAATCTGTAATTTTCCGCTTTATCTATTTTTTCAAATACTTCAAAAACTTGCTCCTTGGTTAGTGAAAAGGAAATCAGTTCTGGTTCATCTTTTGCAAAAGGATTGAGTAATTTCTTTGGGTTTTTTACGCTGCCAATCAACGGATCAGGATCTCCTTTTCCAAGTGTATGGATAATGAGAGGCATGTTGTTTCCAATTATCTGCCACGTTCCCTTGCCAGTTACGTCGAGAGTACCATTGGGTTGTAAACTAATTATCAATGTTTTCCCTTCGCACACGGCAGTAATTTTTCCACCACTCTCAGTCAGTGTTACAGGCTTGATCTCCTTTTTCTCTGGTGGCTTTACCGGCAAGGTCGCCACGGCTTTCTTTGCATAGGTTGCAGCTGCCTCTGCGATTTCCTTCATCGTCAGTATTTTCTTTCCATTTTGTACCGGAAGAGTATCCATCAACCCTTCATTGTCTTTCAGTTCGATGAATAGATTGGTTTTTGTGTACGTGGTGCCTTTCACCGTTTTTAATTTTTCAAAGGAATCGTTGAATGAGGTCAGGTTCAAGCTATCATTCACATTGCCGACGAATGCAACTTCTGTTGCATTAACGCGCTTGTTGATTTCTTCAAATAATTTTTCCGTTTCGATGTCGTTTGAAACCGACGCTTCGAGCATTTTTGCGTATTCAGGTCCGATGATCCAACTGAGGCCGGGCAGTTTTGCAATTTTTGCAAGATGCGGCTTGAGTCCATCCCATATTTTATTTGCCCATGTACTTACTGTATCAATGAATTTTCCAAACCCTGAGCTTTCGATTGCTTCTCCTGCTTTTACTTGTGCGCTTTCTGCCGCATTATTAATGGGCTGAAGCATTCTGTCCCATCTTGTTTGAATGTCCTCAATGGTAGGTAGTAATTTTCCTAATTCACTTTTTCCTTTTGCAATTTGTTCTTCTGCGAGCTCTTTCCATAAAACCATTTCCTGTCGAAAACTTTGGAGTGCATTATCGGTTGATTCTAAGACCAATCTTTTTCCTTTCGTAAATTCCTCTTGTGCTTTATTAACTTGGCGCTCAGTAAATTCAGTCGTTCCTTCCCGCATTTGCTGAAGTTGCTTTGTTACTTGTTCGAGATTCTCAGGCATAGGAAGTTTGGTATTGGTTTCTCTTTATGATACCACAAAACTACTTTTTTTGCCAGAGATGATGAAATCATAAAAGTTGTGCTATTGGTTCTTTGGGTATCTTTCACTGGCCTTGCTGTGGTGTGCTACACTCATCAAGTTTTCCCCCACATACCACCATGCATATCGAACATTTTGAGAAAGGTCTGCGCTACAGCGACAAGGAACTGATGATTGTGGCCAAAAAAATCGGGAAATTGGCTACGCACTGCAGTCGTTTGAAAGACGAAGCGTCCGTGATACGGGTCGAGGCCGAGCGTCGTGATACCAAAAAAGCGCAGGATGAAGTGAAGGTGATGATCACAGTGGAGCTCCCGAAGAAGCAATTTCGAGCAGAATCAAGGAAACAAGCGGTGATCGAAGCATTTGATCGGGCTGTAGAAAAAATGGAGCCGCAGCTGATGAAATATAAAGAAATGAACAGCTCCAAAGGAAAAGCCCAGCGATCGAGATCTTTGGCGGTGTAGTTGGTGATCACATCAAAATCTACTCACGACTCACTACCAACAACTCGCTCCACGGATTATTCCTTCTCCTTCTTTCCTTCTGCGGCAGCAGGAGCAGCAGCACCTTCAGCCGCGGGAACGGCTGTACCATCAGCTGCAACGGCACCTTCGACTGCTGCGACCGGTGCTTCCACGACTTCTTCAGCGCGGGGTTCCTGAGCAACGACAATCACAGATTCCGGTGCATCCACAATTGTGACACCATTTGGAATTAGTAGGTTTGCAACAGTAAGGGTGCCACCCATTTCAGAGAGCGTGCTGATATCGAGTACTAGGTCGTGTGGCAAGTTTGCAGGCAGAGCTTTTACTGTCACGACGTGAAGAGCAGACACGAGAACAGCGCCTTCTTTGACAGCAGGGGATTCACCTTCGAAACGAATGTGCACTTCAGCCTCCACCTCTTTCTTCATGTTCACAGCGTAGAAATCGACGTGGATCATGCGGTCACTTACGGGATCGTAATCGACATCGTGAAAGAGTACGGGAAGCTTCTTTGAGCCAAGATCGAGCTCCACAAGCGTACTTTCACCGGCCTTTGTGTACGCCTTTTTCAAGGCAACCTCTTCCAGCTGCAAGTGCTCTTGTTGTTCATTTCCGTAGACAACAGCAGGAACCTGTCCGCTTCTGCGGAGGGCATTTGCGCGCATATCTTTGGAGCGAGCCGTTGCTGCAAGGGTGATCATGTCTGACATAGTAAATCCGCGTTGCGGAGCAGTAGAGTAAGGGAGAAGACTCTTGAATGCAATAGAAAAAACGTGTCATGGTGAGAAGACGGAACCTCACCCCAACCCTCTCCTTCCACCCGCACGCCTACCAGGAGAGGGAGACGAGAGTTATCTAAAAAGACACCCCTCTCCCGTCAGGAATCAGGGGGGAGGGAGAGGGGCTGGGGGTGAGGTAATCAAATAAATTCCATCTAAAAAGCCCTCCACTTCCAAAAATACTTCACCGCACTCGCAATGTGGGCTCTGCCTGATTGGCTTAAAAATACAGAAATAAGGCTCCCATCGGTGAGTCTGTGCTTTTTGTCCGAAGCGATGGCCGCTGGAAAATAGTGGATGCGAAAGCCGGCATTTTTCATTCTCCGGCACAAATCCATATCTTCAAAGAACAGGAAAAAACGGGGGTCAAAGGTGCCCACTTTTTCGAGTGCACTTCTGCGGATCAGCATGCACGCACCCACGACCCAATCCACATCGCGCTCACAGTCTGGATCATATGTTCGTTGTAAATACCGGTCGATGCGCGATTTGAATGTAGTATGCGGAGCGAGTCGTTTCACGAGGACATCAAAAAAAGTCGGGAACGAACGTGCAGAGTGGCGCACGGTGTGATCTTCATGAATGAGTTTCGGGGAGATGATGCCGATGTCTTGTTCCCGTTCCATTTTCTCAAGCATGAGTTCCAGAGCATCGGGGTGGAGCGCATTATCAGGATTAATAATCAGAATATAATTGCCCGTCGCATAGTGAAGTCCAAAACCATTTCCCTGTCCGTAGCCTGTGTTTCTGGCTGATTCTATAATTTTAACATGCGGCAGATCTGTCAGACGGTTTCTGATGACGCCGATGGAATCATCCTCCGAGTGATTATCGACAACGAGAATTTCGATCTGATTCGCAATCGTTTGATTTTCGAGTGCTTGCACACAGGTGACCGTGTCGCGGGGGCTTTTGAAGTTGAGGACGATGGCGGAGAGGATAGGGGTGATGCGGACAGTATGTCGTATTTCGTATGTCGTATGTAGGTTTTTTTCATTTTTCCCACATACCACATACGACATACCATATACTCTGTTCGTATGTCTCTCGCTTCACTCCGAAAACGTGTCCTCAAGGCTCCCACCGCGCCCGGCGTCTATCGTTGGCTTGATGAAGCGGGAGTGGTGATTTACGTCGGGAAAGCGAAGAATCTGAAGAATAGACTCAAGAGTTACGTCGCAGCGACGGCAGAAAAAGGTCAGGGTCCGTGGAAGCAATCGATGCTGAGGCAACTTGCGGATTTCGATGTCACGATCACACGCACCGAAGTTGAAGCACTGATCCTCGAGACTAACCTTATAAAAGAAATGAGGCCGAAATATAACGTGCTGATGAAGGATGATAAAAATTATGTGTACGTGCGGATCTCAGTTGCGGATGCGTATCCAAAAATTGAAATCACACGCCAGCTTGAGCATAACTCTGCCAAGTATTTTGGTCCGTACCTGAGTAATTTTGAAACGAAGCGGATCCTCGACATGCTCCATGAATTTTTTGGGTGGAGGGCGTGCAGACAGTCGATCGATGCACTCAATAAAGCTTTTGATGGTGAGTCCGGCGAGCCACGGGAAAGTATTTTCAACACCGGCAAACTCAAGCCATGTCTCGATTCCCAAATCGGTCAGTGCAACGGTCTTTGTTGTGGCACGATGACGCAGGAGGAATACCGATCGCGGGTCGATCAGGTGATGAAGTTTTTGCGTGGGGATTATAAACCTGTGCTCACGCAGGGGAGGGAATTGATGGCAAAATACGCAGCAGAACGCAAATTTGAAAAGGCCTCACGCATTCGTGACGCACTCAAGTTTATTGAAGACATGGAGAAAAAACAGATTGTGTCTGATACCTCCGGTGACAATACCGATGCAGTCGGCATCGCGCTTCTTTCGGGGAAAGCACATGTCGAGGTGCTCCTGAAACGCGGCGGAAAACTGATCGGTGAACATCATCTGCCGCTCATGGGAAAGGCGGAAAGCATTGCAGATGTGCTCGAACAATTTTTGCCGCAATATTATGAAGGAGTGGTGGAGCTTCCCGATACGATTTTAGTTCAGGAAGATTTCCAAAGTCACGATGCTCTCGCAGAACTACTCTCCGAAAGACACGTACGAAAAGTCTCGATCGCGATCCCAGAGCGCGGCAATAAATCACAACTTCTCGACCTCGCACAAAAAAACGCCGAAGAAAAAGCGAAGCAAGCAGAGGCAAGTTGGGAAGCGGAGGAGAGGAATGTGAAAAATGCTCTCGATGAACTCATGGCCGCTCTCAAGCTTCCGGCGATTCCGAAGAGGATCGAGTGTTACGATATTTCCCATACCGGTGGCACGGAAACAGTCGGCAGCATGGTTGTGTGTGTGAATGGTAGGCCAAAAAACGATGACTATCGCAGCTTCACAATGCGTACAATTAAAGATGGAGAAGTGAATGATTATAAATCCCTTCGCGAAGTCTTGGTGAGACGTCTACGTTACTTAAAAAGCCATGAGGAACTGTGGAATGATTCGGGGGTCGTATTTGAAAAAGCAAAAAAAGCCGACAAAAATTTTATCGAAGACACTCTTCGTAGCAATGAGCAGACATTCGCAGGCGAGCTTTCTTATCAGGAATTTGTCGTTGCCAGAAAAGGTGAAGATATTTTGGGATTTGGACGTCTTGCAAAACGCTCTGGCAACATTCATTTAATACAATCTGTTTGGGTGAGTGAACATGTTCGAGGCAACAAACTTGGTCACGCCATTATTCGCAAGCTCCTTGCAAAAGCTAAAAAAGGAAAAGTTTATATTACGATTCATCCACAACTTGAGGAATATTATGCACAACTCGGATTTCGGTATACCAAAATTCCTCCTGCCATCCTTCAGAAAGAAATAGAAAATGCGAAGGCGAATGACCCGTATTTTCCTGAGGGAGGGCGCATCGTGATGATGTATAACATTCTACAGAACAAAATAGATTCGTCGCTCACTGCATTTCCAAATCTCCTCGTCATCGACGGTGGCAAAGGTCAGCTCAGTACGGTTGTAGCTGTGCTCAAGGAGTTTCAATTACAGATTCCCGTCATCGGACTCGCAAAGAGAGAAGAGGAAGTGTTTTTGCCGGAACAGAAAGTATCGATCGTCTTGCCGAAGGACAGCCCCGCTAAATTCCTCCTCATGCGCATCCGCGACGAAGCCCATCGCTTCGCAAATCGTCACCGTGAAAAACGCGCGCTCAAACACGCGGTGGAGTCGCAGCTCGATCGGATTCCCGGACTTGGGACAGAGACGAAGCAGAAATTACTCAAAGAGTTTGGATCGGTTGATGTGATCAGGACAAAGAGTGATGAAGTGCTTTTGAAGATTGTCAGTGAAGAGCAGCTAAGGATGATGAGGGAGATTTTATAATTCCCTCTCCCCGAGGGAGAGGGTTAGGGTGAGGGGTAGAAAAAATTCCTTCTCCTTGTTCTTTCTTGTCAACGGCAACAAGAAAGAACCAAAGAAATGCTCCGCCGCCAATCCCATCGACCGCTGACCCCTCCACCCCCCGTGGCGGCAGCACCCGCTCCATTTTTAAAGAGTAGCACCCGTTCCCGGGTGCGGCGGATGTGCAAAAGTTTTGAAAGACTTTCCTCTCGCATTCGTCATACGGTATTGATACAATTCTTTTTGTTCTTCCCCATCAACATTTATGAAAAAACTTTCTCTTCTTCTTGGAACGCTCGGCGGTGTGCTTGCTGGGTATGTTTTCAGTAACGCAAAGCTGCGTGAGGAATTGTCTGGTGCGAAAGATGCGGATGCTGCAGGGAAGATCCTTGCGAAGCATTTGCAGAAAGATGGAAAGCAACTCGGACATGAGATGAAGAAGTTTGCGCAGAGTGATGTGGTGCAGGACAACATGCAAAAGGCGAAGACGTACGTGCAGGACAATGCAAAAAAACTGCAGAAAGATCTAAAAGGCATGATCGAAAAGCCCGTCCAGCGCAGTGCGAAGAAAGTTGTGGCGAAGGCAAACAAGGCTGCAAAGACGATCAGGAAAGCGGTGAAGAAGGTAGCGAAGTCGAAGGTCTGATGTGCTTCGAGACGCGCTCTTGCGCTCCTCAGCATGACACACGGGTCTCTATTGACTGTTTTCCGCTTCCTTTTACCCTTGCCTAGATTCAAGGATCACTGCATGATGTGCGGCGAATTCTTTTCTGTTTGTCCCCCTCTTTTTTATGTTCTCGCTCGTGCATGTTTCTTTGTATTCGAACCTGAATCTTGTGGTCTACACAGGTATCCTCGCGCTGGTCTTTGCTGCGATCTTTCGTGTGATCATCGGTCGCGAGAGTGATGGGACAGATAAGATGCAATACATTGCGAAGCAGATCCGCACGGGGGCGATGGCGTTTCTTACTCGCGAATACTCCGTGATCATTCCTTTCATGATCGTGGTGTCTGTACTTTTGTACCTCTTCCTTGATGTAAAAATTGCGGCTGCGGGGGATCACACATGGGGCGCTCCGTACACGGCAGTCAGCTTTCTCGTCGGTGCATTTTGTTCCGGACTTGCGGGATTGATCGGTATGCGCGCAGCAACGATGGCGAATGTGCGTACGGCTCAGGCTGCACGGACAAGCATGATGAAGGCATTGCGACTCGCATTCCTCAGCGGTGCAACCATGGGTCTTGCTGTTGTTGGACTTGGTCTCATTGGATTTGTACTCGTGCTTCTGTATCTGCTCCATCAAGGAGTAGGAATGCCCGCAGCGCTTCAGTCTCTCACAGGATTTAGCTTCGGAGCATCGTGTGTCGCGCTCTTCGCACGTGTCGGTGGAGGTATTTATACCAAAGCTGCGGACGTCGGGGCTGACCTTGTCGGAAAAGTGGAGGCAGGAATCCCGGAAGATGATCCAAGAAACCCTGCGGTGATTGCGGATAATGTCGGTGATAACGTGGGAGATGTTGCGGGAATGGGAGCGGATCTTTTTGAAAGCTATATTGGTGCGATTCTTGCGACCATGCTTGTGTCGCTTCACGTCAACTGGGGAATCGAACATGCGGATCGCGCACTTCTGTATCCACTTCTCGTGTCTGCCGTCGGTGTCATCGCAACGATCATCGCAACGTATTTCGTTCGTACGAAACATAAAGACGGTGTGCAGAGTGCGCTCAAAAACGGCATGCTCATCGCATCTGTCCTGATGCTTGCGGGCACATGGGTGCTGACGCAGATGTGGGTGCCGGCTCCCTATGCAACAGGAGTATTTCTGTCTGTGACGGCGGGACTGGTGGCGGGTGTGATCGTTGGAATTCTTACGGAATATTACACATCACACACCTACGCCCCTGTGCGTTCGCTCGCGAATTCCGCAAAGACAGGTGCGGGGACAGTACTCATCGAAGGACTTGCCCTCGGCTACATGTCGACGGCACTGCCGCTTTTTGTGATCGTCCTCGCGATCGGCATCGCCTACGTGCAGTCGGGACTTTACGGAATCGGTGCGGGAGCAGTCGGAATGCTTTCGACACTCGGCATGACACTCGCAATCGATGCGTTTGGACCGGTAGCAGATAACGCAGGAGGCATCGCAGAAATGAGCAAACTTCCGCACGAAGTCCGCGAGCGTACAGACGCGCTCGATGCCGCAGGAAACACAACAGCTGCGATCGGAAAGGGCTTCGCGATCGCTGTGGCGGGGTTCATGTGCTTGGCACTCTTTGGTGCATTCAAAGAAGAGTCGGGACTCGAAAGCATCGATGTCAGCAATGCATTCACTCTGATCGGCCTTCTGATCGGCGGGATGCTTCCGTTTCTCTTCTCATCACTCACGATGCGTGCGGTTGGCCGCGCAGCGATTGCGATGGTCGAAGAAGTGCGCAGACAGTTCCGCGAGATCAAGGGCCTCATGGAAGGTACGGCAGAGGGCGACCCCGAAAGATGCATCGCCATCGCAACGACATCCGCGATCAAACAGATGGTGCTCCCCGGCCTTCTTGCCATGGTCTCGCCCGTTCTCGTTGGGCTTCTGCTCGGACGTGAGGCACTTGGAGGGATGCTCGCAGGTGCACTCGTGAGCTCGATGATGCTTGGCATGTCGATGGCCAATAGCGGTGGCGCATGGGACAACGCAAAGAAATATATCGAAAGCGGCAAGCTCGGCGGAAAGGGAAGTGACACGCACAAGGCCGCAGTCGTCGGTGACACCGTGGGTGACCCCTTCAAAGATACATCGGGACCGGCACTCAATATTCTTGTGAAGTTGATGTCGATCGTGTCTGTGCTGACGGCGGGGCTGTATGGGGTGACGGGATGGTGGCACTGACCCGGCTTCGCTTGCGAGCTACGCCGTGGTGGGAATTGAGGATGGAGAATGACAGTGAATATGTAGAGATGTCCCGCAGGTGCGGGACGTCTTTTTTTATTTCCATTTGCCTCCACCCCCTCTTTGGGGTAAGAATAGTACATGGTAACCCAAAACAGACCTACGAAGGAGCTCGTTGAGCTACATTTCCATCTCGGCCAGTCGGTCGAGCCGCATATTTTGTGGAGTATTGCGCATGAGCAGGGGATCAAATTGCCATCCAAAGATTACTGGGAATTTTACGATCTCGTCACACTCAATAAAGATACGGTGGAGTGGGCGGATTATCATAAACTGTTTCATCTCACAGAGCTGATTCAGTCTTCGCCCGTTGCGATGGAGCGGACGGTGTATGAAGTGGTGTCGGGGGCGTACCGTGCCAATAACATCACGCTACTTGAACCAAGTTTCAACCCGATGTTTCGAAACCGCGGCGGTGAGCGTGACCTCGATCAAATCCTTCTCGCGGCGTTGCGAGGCATGGAACGTGCACTCGCGGAGTTCCCGATGGTGCGGGCAGGACTCATGATGCTTCTTGATCGTCGTTTACCAAAAGATGTGAACGCGATCATTGTCCGTAAAGCAATCAAGTATCGCAGTCGAGGCGTCGTGGGGATCGATATCGCAGGACCTCTTGCTGAAGGATTTAAGTACGAAGACTACACCGATCTCTACGAAGAGGCGCGCGCAAATGGACTGAAGACCACCGTGCACACCGGTGAAGATGGTACTGCCGAGGAGATGGCACACGTGCTCAAAGTACTTCCACTCGATCGTCTGAACCATGGATTCCGTGCGTACACAGATAAGGCTCTCATGGCGGAAGTCGTGAAGAAAAACCTCTGCATGTGTCTCTGTCCGACGAGTAACCTCAGCGTGAAATTCATCCGCGATGGCGATCACCTACGTGAAGTGATCCAGACTCTGTGGAATAATGGCGTGAAGTTTTGCTTGAACACAGATAATCCCTCGATGCTTCGTACAAACCTCAGCAAAGAAATCGAGCTGATGCGCACGTATAATATCCTCACCGAAGATCAAATTGATCAAACAACTGCATGGGCACGCGAAGCAAGTTTCGTGCCGACGGAGCATGGAAGGAATATTTATCTGTGACACTTCGACTACGCTCAGTGTGACACTTCTTCCTCGTACTATGGCTTCATCCAAAAACTCATCGGCCCAAAAAATCGTCGCAGAAGGACTGACCTTCGATGATGTTTTGCTTCTTCCAAACGAAGCGACTTTTGCCCGTGAGGAAGCAAATCTTACGACCATGTTGCATCCAAAAATTACATTGAAACTGCCGATCATTTCTTCTCCGATGGATACGGTGACAGAGTCTGTGATGGCAACTGCAATTGCGGAGGCAGGGGGACTTGGAATCATTCACAGAAACTTAAAAATCGAAAAACAGGTACAGATGGTGAAGGATGTGAAAAAGCAGAAACTTCTCGTGGGCGCTGCGGTGGGAGCGGGTGCGGATCTGAGTGATCGAGTCAAAGCATTGATTGCTGCAGGAGCTGATCTATTGGTCGTTGATTCTGGTCATGGTCATAGCAAGTACATCATCGATGCCGTGAAGCAGATTAAAAAAGTACACAAAGGCACAGTCGTCATGGCGGGAAATGTTGCGACATTTGAAGGAGCCAAGGCACTCATCAAAGCGGGAGCGGATATCCTGCGTGTCGGAGTCGGACCCGGAAGTATTTGCACGACGCGGGTGATCACGGGAATGGGTGTACCGCAAATTACTGCACTCATGGAAGTGGCGCGCGCATGTAAGGGTGGAAAGGTTACATTCGTCGCAGACGGAGGTATTCGCCAGATGGGCGACATGGCAAAGGCACTCGCAACCGGCGCATCTGCCGTGATGCTTGGCTCGATGCTCGCCGGATATTCACAGTCACCGGGTGAAGAAACGGACATCAAAGGAAAGCGTTTCAAACAGTATCGTGGGATGGGTTCTGTCGGCGCGATGCAAAAAGGGGGAGCGGAACGGTATGGACAATCGATGAACACAGATGCGAAGAAATTGATTGCAGAGGGCGTCGAAGGACTCGTGCCATTTAAGGGTAATGTTACAGATTTCCTCTATCAGGCAGCAGGATCACTCCGTTCATCGTTCTATTACCTCGGTAGCAAAACCATCAAAGAATTCCACAGCAAATCGCGCTTTATACGTATCACGCAGGCGAGTCTGCAGGAAAGCCATCCGCACACGGTGCAGATTGTTGATAGTGGCGGAAACTACCATTTGTAATATCTTACACGTTTCGCAACAGGTTTCCTTGCGTACATTTTTCGTTCGCGTAGAATCAGTGGCGGGCGTCTCCCCGAATCTTGCCCAGTTTATCCTATGGTTCCATCTAAAAAAGAAGACATCGGGAAGCAAGCAAAGTTCATCATAGTAACGGGAGGAGTCTGCAGCTCACTCGGGAAGGGAATCGCAGCCGCATCGATCGGAGCGATTTTAAAGGCGTGTGGGCTCAAGGTGTTTGTCCAAAAACTCGATCCGTATCTGAACGTTGATCCCGGAACGATGTCGCCGTTTCAACATGGTGAAGTGTTTGTGACAGACGACGGAGCCGAGACAGATCTTGACCTTGGGCATTATGAGCGTTTCATCGATGAACCAATGAGCAAACTTTCAACGGTCACGACGGGGCGCATTTACACCGATGTTCTCGCGCGCGAAAGAAAAGGTGATTTCCTCGGAGGGACGATTCAGGTCGTGCCGCATATCACCGATGCGATCAAGAACGTGATTCAGAAAGCGGCGAAGGAAAGTATGGCGGATGTGATGATGGTGGAGATCGGCGGAACCGTCGGGGACATCGAAGGGGAGCCTTTCCTCGAAGCGATCCGTCAGTTACGCATCGATCTTGGCGCACACCGTCTCTATCACGTGCATCTCACATTGCTTCCCTACCTCAAAGGTTCCAAAGAATTGAAAACGAAACCAACACAGCTTTCAGTTCGTGAACTGCGTCGGATCGGACTGCAACCCGATATGATTCTTACACGTGCGGATTATAAAATCCCCGATGAGCTCCTCGATAAAATCAGTCGCTTCTGCGGAGTGCCCCGCGAGGCTGTCATTCCAGCTCCGACATTACACAGCATCTACGATGTTCCCCTCAGTCTGCAGCAATACAACATCGCGCAGATTATTGGTGATAGTTTGGAACTGGGCACGCTCAAGCCCGATATGAAAGAATGGGAGGAAGGCATCAAACGTCATGCTCTTGCCGAAAAAGAAGTATCGATTGCGCTCGTTGGCAAATACACGGGGCTCGACGATGCGTATCTGAGCCAGATCGAGGCAATCAAAACGGCTGCGATTTTCCAGAAGCGACATGCGAAGATCGTCTGGATTGATTCGGAGAAGCTTGAGAAGAAAGATGAAGAGACATGGAAGAGCCTCAAAGAATGCGAAGGGATCGTCGTCTCCAGCGGTTTTGGCAGTCGCGGGATCGAAGGGAAAATTGCCGCTGCGCATTACGCACGCACGAAAAAAGTGCCGTACTTGGGACTGTGTCTTGGCTCTCAAATCCTCGCGATTGAGTTTGCGCGTGATGTGCTCAAGGACCCAGAGCTTACCAGTGAAGAATTCGACGAAGACGAAAAACTCTCACCCAAAAAATACGTCGTCCATTTTCTGCCCGGACAATTTAAGGGGAAGGAAAAAGGCGGCACATTGCGACTGGGGGCATATCCGTGTGCATTGAAAAAAGGAACAAAAGCCTATGCGGCCTACGGGCAATCTCTCATCTCTGAGCGTCACAGACATCGCTATGAATTCAACAGTGACTTCAAAAAAGATCTTGAAAAAAATGGTCTCATCTTCTCCGGAGAAAATCCCGACAGCGGACTCATGGAAATCGTCGAAATCAAAGATCATCCGTTCATGCTTGGGTCGCAGTTTCATCCTGAATTCCAGAGTAGACCACACAGACCGCATCCGCTGTTTGCAGCGTTTATGAAAGCTGCGGTTCAAAAGTAGGGGGCGTTCTACAGGGTTGTAGAACGTGATTTCTGGCTTTCTCTTGAGAAAAAATACCAGTAGGCAAAAAGAAAAAAATTTCTGAAGAGTGGAGCCATCCATAATCGGGGAGCCGTAGAAGGTGGCATGTTGGGGCTGTATCCAAGCGGCCGAAGGGAGCGGTCTGATAATCCGCCGAGGCACTACCTCCATCGCGGGTTCAAATCCCGTCAGCTCCACCATTCTGGACAAGAGGGTGTAAAATTATCTCGTCGAAGGGAGGTTTGAGTTTGATGGAAGCCACTTTCCTCTTTGCGACGTAGGTGTTCAAGACGAGCATCTTCGCAATCGTATCCTTCACGTCGTGCGTGACCTCATCGTAGTCTTGCGAAGCCGTTTTCAGGGTGTTCAAGAACCCTTCGACATCGACAGTCGAAAAGAGCTTCATCGCCTCCAACGGGTCAATTTTCTCCTTGTACCCGCCGATCAGTTTCCGTAGCCGCTCGGTTTCTTCCTCGTAGGCGGCTTGTTCGTCCTTCGTGAAGGTCTGTTTGATCTTCCGCTTCGTCATGTCCTTCAACTCTGTTTCGACCTTCGTACGCTTCGTTTTCAGGTCTTTGAGTTGCACGGTTATGCCCTTCTGCGACGCGGCGACGTAGGCATTCAGTGCCTTCTCCAACTCCGCTTTGTCGATCTGATCGACGTTGATGCTGCGCACAAGTTCGGAAATTGCCTCGGTGACGACGAGGCCGCGGACGCTCTTGCCGTACTCCTTGCAGTCGGGCGTGTCGCAACGGTAGTAGATTTTCCTGCGCTGCTTCTTGCCCTTCCCTCTCGACGCGCCGATGGCACGGGGTTCCTTGCACTCGGCGCAGTAGACAATGTCGCGGAACGGAAAATCATACTTCACCTTCTCTTTGCCATGACTTCGTTTCATGCGTCCCACTCTGTCCCATTCTTCCTTCGTCACCATCGTCTCAAACTCGTAGAGTTCGGTGAGATCGATGGATTGATCGCGCTGTTCCAGTACCCCGTAGTAGATCGGGTCTGTGAAGTACACATTGAGTTTCGGAGCGGTCATTGGCTGTTCCCTACGCTGTCGCACTGTTTTACCCTTCAAGATGCGCCTGTATCCATCCGCGTTCATATCAGTAACAATCTTGTTCTCCCGTGCACCGTCGAGCCTCATCTGCCACGCCTTTTGCATGATGGCAAAATTCACAGGTTCGGGGTGGTAGAAACCTGTCTCATTATCACGAATGTACCCCGCCTTATAGGAGCCACTTGATTTTCCCTCTTTCAGCGCGTTCATGTTGCCACGTCGCACGTCAGCCGAGAGCTTGTCGGAGTAGTGCTTCGAGAGCGCGAAGCTGATGCCGAGCATCATCTTGCCGTTCGCATCGTTCGTGAACGGGAACGAGACGAACTTCAAGTCGAGGAGCTTGCCGTCGTCGATCAACTGGATAATCTGGCCGCCTTCCATCATGTTTCGAGCGAGGCGGTCAGGATGCCACGCGATGATGCCGTTGATGTCGCCCCGTTCGATGGCTTCGATCATCTGTTTGAACTTCGGGCGGCGGTTCGGTTTCTTTGCCGAGAGATTGTCCTGTATGACGGTTCCGACGATGGGAAGGTCTTTTTGCTTCGCAAGCTGTTTGCACTCGGCAATCTGATCGTCAATCGAGCGTACCTGCTTCTGCGGGTCGTCGGTAGATTTGCGAACGTAAATCACGTAGCGCGTCGCTCGAATGTCGTCTGGGTGTTCGTTCATGTTCACGATTGTACCCTGCTGTCCGCTACTGTCCTTTCGAGTCCGATCACGTCATGCGTCGTGACCATTCTGCGAAACAAACCCACCGTCATGCGACACATCGACGGCGACGGGGCTGGGGACATGTTCGCCCTTCCGCATCCTCTGTAACCGTTCCAGTTCGTGCATCGCTTTGTAGAGGCGGTTCTCGATGGTCGTCTGATAGCGCAGGTAGATTGTCGTGAGGTGCTCGATGTCATCGTGCTTCATTACGGGCTTGTAACTCTCGTCGTCGTAGTTCATGTCGTCGAGGCGGTCATAGCGCGGCGGCTGCAAGCGGGTCAGCATATACTCCCTCTCTGCTTTCGCGGCGCGGTAGAGCATGAGGCAGCAGACGGCGATGCGCTCGACGAGAACCCCTTCCATAAAACCCTGCGGGTCATATTCGTCGTGCAGACGGCGCAGGTAGCCGTCGTAGGCATTGCCCTCGTACTTCGTCTTCAACTCGGCGAGGATGCCGTGTCGACGGGCATTGTGCCGCACGACGGATTTGCCGTGTTCGGTTTTTGCACCGCCCGATTGTGAGCTGCTTTGATTTACAGGTATGCACTTTTTAGAAGTCATAGACTGAGCATATCAGAATGATTTGCTCAATAATTCAGTTGACTCCTGATAGTGAATCAGCTATAATAGCTCTATTATGTCAAATACGGCGAAAACCATCGGCGAATTGAAGCAAAGTGAACCTACGTTTGATTTTGATACGAGAAAGTACCTTTACGATTCAAATGGCAGGGTGAAGAAGGAAACCGACCCATTGGCAACACGGGCATTGCGATCCACAGTCTATTTATTGATGGAGCAAGATGCCACTGTGAATGATGCGACTCTGCTTACAAATGATGTACTTGAAAAGCTAATCGCCCTTGTGCCTACGGCAGTGGAACGGATAGCTCAACGATCCCGACACGAACTGATGACGCGAATGGTTTTTCCTGCGCCTATTTATCAAGCACTGCACGATGCTGGTGGCGCAGTAGGAGTCGCCGAAAAGTACTTGCATGGACTCAAAACCACTGACGATGCTGCAACGACGAACGAAAAAGAGTAACACAACACCTTGAATCTGCTTGCTGCTCATTTGAAACAGTCGATGTTCAAATTGCGCCTCGCTATTCTAATCATCACTCTGTGAACTTGAACGACTCACCGTCCTTTGCCCTCATCTGTGTGCGGTTTTCGGGCTTCTTGTTCTTCTGTGCCTCCTTGTCTTTCAACTTATTCATAAACTCCACCAGAGCCGCATACTTCGGCTTTTTCATCTCTTCTTCCAATGGGTTAGTAGGCGATTGCATCGGAGAACAGCGTAGCGTGTATCGGGTCTTTCTTGTAGCGCATCGCGGAGAAGCGGCGGGATTGCTCGACGACATGCGGCGAACGCATCAGCGCGTTGATCAGGTGTTCAAGATTGCTATGATCTAGTCCACCAAAAATTTAGTATTTATTGAATAAAGAGTGACGGTACACTGATAAACCATGTCGAAAGTAATCCTCACTGGCTTTAAGCCATTTGGATCATATCAGTTCAACCCAACTGAGGATCTTGCTCAAGCATTCAATGGCAAGAAAATAGGTGATCACGAAATCATTGGAATAGTTTTAGAATGCACATATGATGCCTTCGAGAAAACACTAAAAGGCGTGATTGAAACCCACTATCCAGCTGCGATTATCAGCACTGGGCTTTCTTCCAGTGTGAAAGGTGTGAGAATTGAAACAGTGGGAAAAAACATTATGCGTGGCAAATATCCAGATGCTGAAGGGAGAAATCCAGAAGGAGAAAAGTTGTCATTAGATGGTCGTCAATTTTTAGAAGCACAGTCAGATGGAGTTTCTTTAGCGAATGTTCTTTACACGCATGAAATTCCTACTGAGCTATCTTCTGACGCAGATGGATTTGTTTGTAACGCACTGCTGTATCGAACTATTGAATATATTCTTACACAGCATCGAGCAAGTATGAGAAATACTTTCATTCATATTCCTTGGACAGATGACTACAAGGGCAGAGTCAATTTGGAAGAAGGCAAAATAATGACCCCAAAAGCCGATGTCCATCGTGCAATTGAACTCTTAATTCAACACATCTGCGATTAAGCCGCCTTCTCCGCCTCCACAACAACAGACACCGCCACCATCACATCGCTCAGTTTGACCTTCACGGTGTGTGTGCCAGTCGACTTGATCGGCGCGTCCATGTGGATTGCGTCTTCGGTAACAACCAAGGAAAGCTGTGACTTCAGTTCTTCCATAATTGCCTTTGCTTGGATCGCTGCGTAGAGCTTGCCGGTTTTTGTGATCTTGCGTGTGAACGTAATCGATTTGCCGGCGAGTGCCTTTGCTGCACCTGTCTGCATCGCCTTTTCCTTCTCACGTTCTTCTGCACGGCGGCGGATCAGATCTGCGTAACGCTTGCGAACGAGGGGAGTTGCGACCAATGCTGCGCGACGTGGCAGTAGGTAGTTCAAGGCATAACCGTCGCCCACGAGGAGCAGATCGTTCTTCTTTCCGATGCCGTTGATGTCTTGTAGGAGGAGGATTTCCATAATGTAAAAGTGAGCTAAAGCATCTTACGCGAGCAATCGTCTTGGGTCAATGCTCAGAAGCAGTAGCGAGATAACATACACTTAGATGCTCTTTGGCGGCGATTCTTTCGAAAACAGGCTTGACAGCCATGAGAAAAAATTGAGCCATCCCGTATTTGGCAGGAAGATACGATCCTGTTTCACGTACCAATGATCGAGCGACAAAAACCTGTCTGAGTGCAGAGAAAGGTGCCCGAGCTCCATCCCCAGAATATCTTCGCGGTGGGCGAATGTGTAGACAGGGGAGTAGAGGAAAATTGCCGGAACATCGCGCTTCAGAACATCCTTTAATTTTTTGAGTGCATCGGTACGCTCTTTTTCATCCTTTGTGCTTCGTACGGTTTCAAGGAATGAATCTGCTTCGAACGATGCGTATTGAGACAGATTGTAAGCATCGAGGCGAAGATCGTTTCTGTTTCCCGTAACTCTCTGTACACCACTTGAATGCCAATACGGGTAACTATCCAGATTATCGAGCAGTGACTGACCGAACAAGACAACATCGTAATCGCGCTTGAGGAGTCTATTTTCAAAATCACCGCGTGCTGCCGGAATATCAATAATCACTTTTACACCAAGTGCCGCCCATTGTTTTTTGACCTGCTCGGCAACATTGCGATACACCGGAGGAGAAGAGCTGGTGAGGAGCGTGAGCGTGAGAGTTTTGCCTGCACTGTTGATGCGAAAGCCAATTGGGTCGTCCTTTGTTCGTAGCCTCAGTCGACTATGATCCACTGTAAAATCTTTCACGGTGATCCGCTGTGCGAGTGGGATGGTGCCGGCTTTCGAAGCAAGGAAACGATCAATAAGTTTCTGTTCATTCAGCGCTCGATCATACTCCGCCGCAGTCACTGTACGCTGCACATAGAAGGAGTCGAGAATTTTTCCTTTTTCGTCTGTGAGCTTCAGCAAATTGTATCCGATGTGAATGCTTCCACTTCCACGTACTGTCGGAAGCGCGACGATCCAGCTACCCGAACTTGCGGGATTGCTTCGAAGTGCGACGCCGTTGATTCTATTTTTGCCGCTGAGATCATGCCCCGAACCCGTGATATTGAGCACGGCACCCGTATCGAGGAAAAGTACGGGAGCGAGTTTCAAAATTCCCTGCTTGTTTGCCTCTCGCTGCTCCAGAAGATGCTGAAGTTTTAGCTTTTCCGGGAAATACCATTCCGATTCAAACAGTGCACCCTGCGCAGCAGCGGGGTCAAAATGATAGCGCCAGTCGGATTCATTGATTTCAAGAAGGGGAGTATCGACAATCTCCGATTCACCGATCGCTTCAACTAATCTCTGCTTATCGGTTCCAAGTTGCAGTCCCAAGCGTAATTTTTGATCACTGAGTGCAGAGCGATTCATATTATAAAAAAGCGCAACGTACTGCGGAAGTGTGTAATTATTGGAGGCGAATCTGTTTGGAACCGCAGGTTTTCCGGTTTCGGTATGCGGAACGAGACGAATGCCATCGAGATTATGCAGATCGGAGAGCAGTGTCTGATAATCCGGAAAAATACGAAACACAATGCGATCAAGTTTGTAATCGGGTGGAATGGTGCGACTGAAACGCTCGAGCGTCACCTCGGTGCTCAGCTCCGTCTCAACAATATTTTTAATTTTATAGGGACCCGCGCCGACTGGTTTGAATCCGAAATCGAGAGTCTGATCGAGTAGCTTCACAGGAATTTTCTCAAAGGATTTTTTGGGAAGCAGGCCGAGCGTTAAATTACTTGGAAAAAAACTGTAGGGCTGATCGAGCTTGAACTGCACTGTTTTTGAGTCAACGAGGACAATCGTCACACCGCGAAAGTTTTGTCGGAGGAGGCTATTCGGAAAATCGGGATCTTGTACAGTCTTGTACGTAAACACAATGTCATCCGCAGTCACCGGATGTGGATATTCCTTGGTGGAATCCTGCCAAAAAATGCCGCT
Organism: Candidatus Peribacteria bacterium; assembly: GCA_943355155.1. Lineage (GTDB taxonomy): Bacteria > Patescibacteriota > Gracilibacteria > Peribacterales > Peribacteraceae > CALREJ01. The sequence continues at coordinate 30,979 of CALREJ010000002.1, read as the reverse complement.
TTTTAACTTCACCGTGTACGTCTTTCCATCTTGTGACACTGTGTACGTCGCCAAATCTTCCTCAATTTTTTTCGTGCGGGGATTATATTTGAGTAATCCCGAAAAAATCAGCGAGACAATATCTCTGTTCACATCATTCGTCACCGTAAACCACGGGTTCAGCGGTAGTAACGCACCGACAGATCCCTCGATATACGTTCCTCCCGTCGCAGGAACGAGAACAGTATTTGCGCGGTAAAAGCGAAAAAGCAAAATTGCGAGGCTCAGCAAAAACAAAGCTGCGCACGCCGCAAGAGCCCACTTCTCCCATCGCACGTAGATAGCAACCAGACGCTCAAGCATGGCGCGAGGGAAACAAGTGACGAATCAGATGAACCAATCGAGAAGTGTGAGTACAAAAAAAGCAACGGTCATAACGACCGCACCGTCATAGAGCACTTTCTCCGCACCCCTTCTTTGGACATAGGTCACGCCTGTCCCGCCCATACTCGCAGAAAGTCCGGAAGCCCTGTGCTGAAGCAAAATACTGAGGATAATCAGCACCGCCAGAACCGCCTGAATGGAGACAATAATGTTCATGGGGGTAGTGTAGGGATTTGCAGAGGGAGATCAAGGGTTGTTCGATGAGGATTACGTCAGGAGCTAGGAGCTAGCTTTTAAGTTTCTCAGAGGAAGCGGCATAGAGAGAGAAGTGGGCAGTTCGACTACGCTCCGGCTTCGCTCACTGTCATTCGACTCGCATGAAAAGAATGGCCGAAGCGCTGAGCGCGGAGACCACTGTTCGACAACCCTGAGCTCACAGTCGAAGGGTGAGCGAGCGGAGCGAGTCGAATGGTGGGCGCCAGAGGATTCGAACCTCTGACCCTCTCGGTGTAAGCGAGATGCTCTAACCAACTGAGCTAGGCGCCCGGATTATTTTCATTATACATAATTTTTCGAAATGCTAGACTGAATCCTTTTTAAAATCATGCCTGCAACAATTCTCAACGGCAGAGAAACGTCGGATCGAATCCTAAATGACGAATTGCTGAAGAGTGAGGTGGAAAAACTCAATCCACAGCTTGTTATCGTGCAGGTTGGTGACAATGACGCAAGCAATGTATACATAGGCAATAAATTGAAAGCATGTAAAAAAATCGCCATGAGAGCCAAACATTTAAAGTTTAATACCGACATATCTTTTGAGAATTTAATGAAAGCGATAAGGGAACTCAATGAAGATTCCGATGTCACTGGCTTTATTATCCAACTTCCACTACCGGAGCATTTAAAAAAAATTGAAACAGAAATTTTGGACGCCGTTCATCCGCTGAAAGATGTGGATGGGCTAAGCAGTGATAATTTAGGTCTTACCATGCATTCATCGACGCTTGACCACCTTACACCTGCAACACCTGCAGGGATGATTCGTTTGCTTAAAGAATACGGAACCGACTTAAGAGGAAAAATTGCGATTATGATCGGACAGGGGAAGGTTGTGGGAAAACCTCTTGGCGCAATGCTCATTCAACAAGGAGTGTCTCCTTTTATTTGTCACATTGATACGCCACCTAATATTATCAAAGACTTTTCACAACGATATGCAGATCTTATTTTCAGTGCAGTCGGAAAGCATGGCATCGTGACTCCTGATATGGTGAAACCAGGAGCTATCGTTATCGATGCAGGAATTACAAGACATGAGGGTAGGCTTGTTGGAGATGTTTCAGGCTATGACGAAATTTTAGAAATCGCTCAGGCTATCACCCCCGTTCCCGGAGGAGTTGGTCCCATGACAATTCTGGAACTCGTTCTCAATGTTGTGAAAGCTAAAAAGCTTCAATCAGCAGCAAACAATCAACACTAGAAGCGACAGCTAGTTCCTAACTCCCTCACTGCGCACTACTCGATGTACTTCCCAGCGACTGGAAGATCTCCTGCATCAGGTTGACGATCGTCGTGAAATCGAGGTTGAAGGGGATATCGAGAAGTTTGCTGATCCAAGACACTGCGAAGAACGCTACGAAGGTGACGATAAGTCCGATGATTGCATAGCGGATCGTGTGAACGGCTTTCTTGATTTTTTCTTCATTGCCGGCGGAGAGAATGAAACTAATACCGCCGATAATAATAAAGACAAGACAAAGAATGGAGGCGACGATGAGGGCAAGTGCGATAAAGGTCGCGACAATGTCGATAATACTTCCGTTTTCAAGAAGATCTCTGAGCATGCTGTATGGGGGAAGGTTTAAGAAACTGGAGGTTCCAGAATTTTCAGATTAATTCGCTGTTGCAGATTACCACCAAGCAAACGAAGAAGCGTGCGAAGCGCCTTGACTGTTTGGCCACCTTTACCGATAAGCTTCCCCATGTCCCTGTCGCTCACCTGCACCGTCAATAAAATACCAAGCTCATCAAGCTTGGATTCGATAATCAGCGCATCTTTATCCTCGATGATAGATTCGAGAACATAGCGAAGAAACGAAAGTCCTGGTGTGTCTGTGGAGGGGGTCGCTGTTGTCATACCGATCGAGCTTACTCCATCTTTTCCCCGTTGTCAGTAGCAGCTTCTACTGCGGGTGTCTCTGTTGCCGCCGGAGCTTCTACCGGTGCGGATGCGGCAGCGACAGGAGCGGCCGGTTCCTCTGCAGGAGCACTCTTCGAACGCTTCTTTGTGTACTTCGATACATATTTTTCCATTCCCTTCATTCCTTGTTTCGAAAGAATGCGAGCAACTGTATCACTGGGGATAGCGCCTTGTTTGATCCAGAATGCCGCGCGCTCGGTATCTACTTTCAATTCCGCAGTTTTCTGTGCAGGAAGATAGTGTCCGAGGATTTCGATAAACTTTGCTTTCACAGGTCGCGCCTTCTCCGCCGCAACAATGCGGTAGGAAGCTAGATTTTTACGGCCGGTGCGTTGCAGGCGAAGAACGAGCATAAGCTGTACGGGCACAGAGTCTAGGGAAAACACATTTTGAACGCAAGAGTGGATTTTGTCTTCCTTTATGCTCGAAGTATCTTGATATGAAGAATTTTCACAAAACTGCACTGCGACTGAATATAATGCTGTAAATCGCGCATAAAGCCCGCGCACTCCTGTAAGGCAATCGCATGGGTGCACTCAAGAAATAACTCTCCATCGCGGAATGTTCGCACGTGGATAGAGGATGCAACGGTCGGAGCATGCTTCTTGATCCACTCTTTTGCCCTGTGTGTCACAAGAGCGCTCTCTGCATGGCCTCGCAGTCCGCGTTTTTGCAAAACACCGGTGAGAATATGAGATGCCAAGTCCATAAGAAGTGAATTCTCTGCGTAAAGGTGTCGGAAGACAATTGACAGCCTAGAGCAATATCGGAACAGCACTCTGTCTATTCGATTTGAATTGCTAAGTGAAGGAATGATTTGCAGACTGTGAAAGAATTCTTTCCCCCTTCTTTATGTCTTTCTTGAAACAGAGAGCAACTCGTACACTTATTTCTGCTGCATTTCTCGTGGGTGCATTTGCCGGAGCGGCAACCACGGGTATTGCGTCCACAATACTTGGCTCATCGATTTTTTCCGATGTGCAAAGCGGTTCATTTTATGACAGTGCTGTTGGCACCATGTACAGCCTCGGCGTGATCAAAGGATATAACAGCCGGACATTTGGTCCGAATGACTACGTAACACGCGGACAACTTGCAGTGATGCTTGATCGATTTCGCACGGAAGTGGTAAATGGCAACGTCGTGCAAAGTTCTTCAAGGAGCAGCACTTCGTCCGTCAGCAGTGCTTCTTCGTCGAGCTCATCATCGGTGAGCAGCAGTTCGAGCACGATGTCGTATAGCTCGTACGGGGTGCGTCTAACACAAAAGGAGTACGTTGTGGCGGAAAGTGCAGGGTCAGTAAAAATCGGCGTCACACGAACGGGAGGAGCGAAGGGAACGGTGAGTGTCGACTACGCAACGACAGATGGCACGGCTGTGAATGGAACTGATTACACGACAACGAAAGGCACTCTGACGCTCCTGACGAACGAAACAAGCAAAACGTTCTCTATCAGCGTCAGCAATAATCCCATCGCACAAGGCAACAAGAATTTCACGATCACGCTGAGTAATCCGGTCGGCAGCCAAAAACTTGCTAACCCCGGAGTTGCGACAGTGACGATCACCGATAACCAGACAGTGCAGGCATCAAGTACATCGTCGACAGGTACGGCTTCGAGCAGCTCATCCGCTAACCCTGCGGGAACACTTGGTTTGAATGCCGCAACGTACATGGTCAATGAAAAAGCCGGATCGATCGTAATCACCGTCGCGCGGGCGGGAGGAAGCACGGGTGTTGTCGGAGTAAACTACGGAACAAGCAATGGCACAGCAACGTCCGGATCGGATTACACAACGGTGACTGGCACGCTGACATTCAATGCGGGCGAGACGACCAAAACTTTTTCGATTCCGGTCATCGCAAATTCCAATATCACTGGAAATAAGAGTTTCAATATTATTCTCGGCACCGTCACCGGAGGAGCAAGTCTGGGTGCTGCGGGCGCAACGGTAACTCTCTTTGACGATGAATCCGGCACGTTTGATTCCGGAACGCTCAAATTTGTAAAAAATGTCTATTCCGTGAGCAAGTCAGCGGGCACGGTCGGCGTGACTGTGCTTCGCACAGGAGGAACCGTCGGAACCGTTTCCGTCAACTACGCAACGACGAATGGCACTGCAGCGGCAGGAACCGCATTTACCTACACTTCGGGAACGCTGACGTTCCTCCCCGGTGAAGCAAGTAAAGTGATTGTCATCCCGATCGCAAACAAAGCAGACTCACCCGGAAAAACATTTACGGTTGAAATTACGGATGTGACTGCTCCTGCAGTTCTTTCTTCTCCAACATCCACCACCGTTTCGATTGAAAGTTAAGTGAGATTGTTACAATAGAAAAAGTCCTCGCAACGTGCGGGGATTTTTATTGTATAGAAGAAAGCAGGACTTCTTTTGTCTTCCTCGCAGTCTGTTCCCACGACCCAATGCGATAGGGTTCGACTTTTGATGGGGGATTGCGGAACGCTCCGATAAATGATTCGACATCTGGCTCAACAAGCATTGCATGGCCCTCTGCAATTTCTCTGATCGCACTGCCGTTTGTCGCGACAACAGGCGTACCACATGCAAGTGCCTCGGCCACAGGCAAGCAAAATCCCTCATAGAGCGATGCAGTAACAAAGCAAAGTGAGCCCGAGAGCAAAGCCGGCATATCGGCGTCCGGAACATCGCGAATGATTTTTATATTGGGTGGAAATTCGCCAAACCGACTCCACTCTTTTCCTCCGGAGATCAGGACAAAGTCACAATCGTTTCTATCACTCGCAATAAATGCATCGAGCAACACCTGCACATTTTTATGTTGCTTCACATTTCCGATGTAGAGAAAATACGGCTTTTGCAAATGGTACTGTTGTCGGACTCGCTGTACTTCATGAATATCTACAGAACGATAATTCTTATCCACTCCCTCATGTATGACCGTTATTTTCTGAGATATTTTTTTTCCATAAGCATCCTGCAATTCCTGTTTCACAAAATCTGAAATACTGATAATTGATCTCGCGTACGTGACTGCATGCTGCATTATTTTTTTATAGGCAAGGCGCTTCAATATCGATGCATCATTGGGATACCGATGTAAAATCAGATCGTGAATGGTGACGACAAACGGAATCGGACACGAGAGGGGAACATTGAAATGGAGGGAAAAGAAAAGATCCGCTCCGGATTTTTTAATTATGGATGGCAGTTTCATTTGTTCGGCAAAAGAATAGTGTGCAATATCGGCATGAATGCGCTGATCGGCAGCAATGTGATCTGGAATCCAGCGTGCATGCGAATTTCGAAGAAGAAGTGAATACTGAATATCGGAATTCTTTGCGACAAGATGTGTCACCAATTCACGTGTATACCGCCCAAGACCCGATAAAGAGTCACCAAACCGACAATCAATCAAAATATGCTTCACTGTGGCATAGTAGCGGTATGAAGATAGAAAAAGCACTCCAAAGTGATATTGACAGGTCCGACGCAGAAATCCTGCTTGGAAATATTCTAAAACAAGATCGCACATGGATCATCGCGCATCCCGAATACGAGCTCACAGAGAAACAATTGAAAGAATGGGAACTCATCGTGCAGAGGCGAAAGTCCCACGAACCTGTTTCGTACATCACGGGACTGCGCGCATTTTTTGGAAGAGATTTTTTTGTAGATCCATCAGTTCTCATTCCTCGTCCTGCCACAGAAGAATTAGTTTCCATTACTCTCAAAGTTTTCAAAGGTGAAAAAGTTCCGCGGATCACAGAGATTGATAATGGCATCATTGCGTTTGCAAATATTTGGGGCAATGTTGATTCTGTTAAAGTAATTGAGGACATCGGCACAGGAAGCGGATGCCTCGCAGTGACACTAGCATGCGAACTGCCAGATCTCACAATCATAGCAACCGACATCAGCAAAGAGGCACTGTTCGTTGCACAAAAAAATGCCCGCAAATGGAACGTGCTGGATCGAATTATTTTCAAGCAGGGGAGTGGACTCGATCCATTAAAAGATTTCGATCAACCCTTTCTCATCGTCACCAATCCGCCGTACATTCCGGACAGCGAAACATTAATGCCTGATGTTGCTGATTTTGAGCCACACAAAGCACTCTTTGGAGGAATAGACGGCCGCGATGTGATTGAAGTAATTTTGAAACAGGCAAAAAATCATCCCATGTGCGTCGGGGTTGTGATGGAGTGTAAAAAACTACAAATGAGTTGACTCCTTCTAAGAAAAGAATAGAAGTACACTCCATGGAAAAAATATCTATAAACGTATACCACCGTGAGATAGCTGGGGTAGATACTGACCGAAGAACTATTAATCAAAAATTGCGATGTTTTTCATCAAAGTTTGTTGCGGCACTGAATTCTGAATTTCAAAAAAAAGGTTCGGGGAGTAGTTGTAAAGAAATTGCGTGGCCATTACCAAAAAGTAAGAAAAAAATATTATTACCAAATGAAGGTGATTACAGCTACATCGATGGGTTTTTATTTGATGCTGATATTGCAATTTGTGCAGTTCCCACATTGGAATTTGCAGATGGTGCAGTTGGATCACTTGTAATTAGAAAAAGACGACTTTTGCACATTTGTCTCTTATCACTTGAGCGCATACCCGATTATGAAACACATCAAGATCTTTATAGAGGTCTATTGGCATTGCCAACATGCATTCGAAAAAAGAAAGACCATCTTTTTTATGAACCTGTTCCTGAAACAGACGAGGATGGGAAAACTAGAATCCTCAATCCACTGCAAGGGCGAGCGATGACAATTGATTCTTTCCCAGAAATAACTATGAAAAAAAATGAGGCAATAGTTAGTCTTGTTCGTGCACAAAAAGAAATATAATCACTTCTCCAACCTCTCCGCCCATTTCAATTTCGTCCGCAATGTATGAAAAAACGTATCTTCTTTGCGACGGATGAATTTTGCGGTTTTGTCGTGAATGCGAGCGATGATGTGATCGTCTTTTTGGAGTTCATGATAAATCTGTCCGTCGAGCGTGAGACCAACTGTACTTTCCAAAAAAGAATCGTTGCACTTTGCCACCTGCACATCGACCACACTCGTTCCGGGGATCACAATCGGACGCTGATTGAAACTGTGCGGATTGATGGGTGTGATGATAAGTGCGGACAGTTGCGGATGAACAACGGGGCCACCTGCTGCGAGTGAATACGCGGTGGATCCCGTCGGCGTTGCGATGATGAGTCCATCTGCGTGATACGTTGCGAGGGGCTCATCTGCAACAGTCGTTTTCAAGTCAAGCAGACGGGAAATAGTTCCCTGCGAAATAACGGCTTCATTGAGAGCAAAACACTGGAAAATATGTTCGCCGTTTCGCACAACTTCGACAGAAAGAATTCGACGTTCTTCAATGACACCCTCACCCCCCAGAAGTTTCGGAAACAATGCATCCACTTCCTGCAATCCGATTTCTGCCAAAAAACCAACTGAACCTTTATTCACCGTAAGGATGGGAACTGCAAAACTCTGAAGTTCACGAAGTGCTCGGAAAATAGTTCCGTCCCCACCGATCACAAGGAGTAAATCGATGTCATCCGCACTTTTCAGATCCGGAAATTTTTTGGTACAGGCAATATCACCAACATTTTTTCGGTCGACAAAAACATCGAGTTGCAATTCATTGAGAATCGAAAGAACGTGCTGAAGTGTTTCGTCTTTTTCCGTGAGTCGCGGCTTCACTGTAAGGCCGATGCGTTTGTACTTGTTCATATGCAGATACGTTCGTTGAAGAAAGAGAAATTGTCAACGAATCCCATCGAGGAAAAGATCCACCGTTTTCTTCCATGTAAAATCCTGTGAACGAACTTTGCCTTTTTCGGAAAGATCGTGCCTGAGATGCGAATCTTCGAGTAAGCGCATAAACGAATTTTTCAGATCGGAAATGCTTTCAGGATCGACGAGAATCGCGCTTCCTTCTGCGATTTCTTTCATGCTTCCTCTGTCTGAAGTAATAACCGAAAGGCCTATGCGAAATGCATCAAGAATCGGCATACCAAATCCTTCGTACAGAGAGGGAAACGCAAGGAATGTTGCAGTGTGCATCAAGTGATCGACCTCGTCATCAGACACGTACTTTTTCCATGTCACGCCCTCTGTCGACGTAGCCAGCGCAACAATGTCTGCATCATTCCAACCGCTTTTTCCGACTAAGATTAGCTCTGTCTTTGACCGAATCTCATCGGGAAGATTTTTGTACGCCTGAATAATACGCAACTGATTTTTCCGCGGACACAAAGTACCGAGAGAAAGAATTGTATTTTTCCCATGTGATGATCGAATTTCTGATTGCGAAACGGGCCCTGCAAAAATAGGAACAATTGCATCAGCCATCAGAAAAGAATATCGAACAAGGAGATCATTTTTTGTCGTGTTGCTCACTGTACAAATTTTCCGCGCGGATCGTAATGTGCGACGTAGTGTGAGACGCTCAATAAAGGTTGCCTTACGATCGTGCGGTTCGCTTCTGAATGCAATCAGATCGTGCACCACAGGAATCACAGATTTCTTTTTCCCAAGCAGAAACGGGACGATAAAACTCACTGTGCTCACATAAAAATCAATCTCCGATGATTTCATCGTCGCAGAGGAAACCTTCCAATGCCACAAAAATCCTCGCGCAGAAATATGCTGCACATGAACCTGATCTGATTTTTTTTTGATCACATCACGCCACTCAACCGGAAGAGGGGAGTTCGAAAAAAGAGTGAGCTCAATTTCACGATTTAAAAGCTCTGACACAAAACCATACGTCCACTGTCCCTTGCCGGTACGTGTCGAACTGCACGCTTCTCGAACATCAATCGCCAGATGCATGAACAGAGTGTACTTGGGTCGCAGCTCTGGTACCATCTCACTATGGTACGACACATGAAACGGGCATTTGCGTCGCTCGATCTCGAAGAACGCATACTCAATGGCGCAGCACTTTTTGCGCTGCTCTCTGTTTTTTTTCCGTGGCTTTCGGGTGAGTGGCCGGGCGGAGAATTGGATTCATACTCCGGTTTCAGTTTTTATACTTCCTTCATCGGATGGATTATTTTTCTTCTTCTTCTGACATTGATATCTGTCACGTTTTCTCCGATGCTCGGCGGTCCTGTTCTCATCCGCAGGAAACATAAAGAGATTACCCGACTTTGTATTGCGGCTCAGACAACGATCCTCTCGATTGCCGCGCTGTCTGTCCTCATGAAAGTAACATACGAATTTGCGCACGTTGAAATCCGCTTTGGCATGTATTTTGTTCTGATCGGAAGTATTGTCACCACCATTTATTGCTTTTTGAAATGGCAGGAGGAGCTACAAAATGCACAGCAAGACACTTTTCATCATCCCGAAGACTCAGCACCTTTAAGTGAACGAACGGAAACAATGCTCGAACCTCCGCCTCCTCCACCACCGCCTCCGCCTCACGCACCTGAGGAACACCATTTTAGAGGATAGAAAAAGAGAATTTGGGCTGCAGATGGATTGATTTTGCGGTAGTATATCGCTGATGACTGATACGGATGTCACTCCTCCGGCTTACAAAGATGACGATTTGGTCTACGTGGATCCGAAATTAAAAATTGTCGTGGGGCGGGTCGAGTTTCTGCCAAATGGAAAATCAAAACCACTGCCTATTCCCGCTGCAGAAGTACCCGCAGACGATCCGGTTGAAGGCGCGAAAGATGAGGAAAAGGGCAAAAGACGTGTGCAGCGTCAGCGTTTTTATCCGTGGGGAACCTATCGCTCAATGAAACGGATCTATAAACTCGAAGGAAAAGTTCCAAAAGAAGAATCTAATAAGACACTTGATGAAGTGATTGAGAAGGCAGTCAAGGAACCATTCTGGGATTAAAATGATCCTACAGAAGGGGATTCTGCAGTCGTTCACATGCTTTTTGGACGTCTGTTTTAGAACCAATGATGACCGGCGTTCGTTGATCGATCTTCTCTATGACTTTATCAAGAATGCGTATCGTGCCATCGGACGCACTCCCTCCCGCCTGTTCCATGAGAAATGCGAGTGGTCCGCACTCAAACACCAAACGAAGTTTTCCTTCGGGATATTTTTTGCCGCCGACATTGCTGAAAATTCCCTGACCTTTCGCAAAAATATGATGCACATCTGCGGTCATACAACCGGAATATCGAAGGGTCTGATCACTGTCGAGCCACGTATTCAGAAGAGAACGGTACGCGGAATTTTCCTGTACCGCACGCAAATTTCCAGGGCTATAATTTTTCGCAATGTCCGCAACACCAATAAACTCACGAAGCAGAATAAATTCACCAACATCATTTAGCAAAAATTCATGAACGGAACTTCCTGTCGTATACGTGAGTGTTGTGCGCGGTCCATAGAGAACATACAGTGCCGCAATCTGTTCAGCGGGCTTTTTTCCGATCACATCACTTCCTTCATAGATACCGAAAATAGAACCAATCGCAAAGTTTGCGTCGAGAAGTGATGAACCGTCGAGTGGATCAAAGACAACGGAATACGGTGCGCGGGAATCGAGCTGAATGACTTCACTTTGTTCCTCAGAAATATAACTTGCTACAAGGCGACTCTCACTGAGGTGATGCTGAATAATGTCATCACTCAGAACATCGAGCTTCACCTGCTCTTCCCCAAATTGATTACTGGACCCAGCAAGTCCTGTATCTGTCGTGCGAATTGCATTTTGAATATACTTTGCAGCACGGGAGATATCTACAATCAAATGTCTCAACGAATCAGGCGCATTACCGCGATGAAACAAATGTGAATTAAGAGAAATCTGACGCGGTGTATTTTGTGCTACTGCAATATTCATAGATTTTTGGGAGAAAGAAGTTCGCCAATACGGACAGTCATTTCCGACACGCGCATCGCGTATCCCCATTCATTGTCATACCAACTGAGTAATTGTACCGCGCGCCCACCAACCACCTTGGTCGAAGGGGCATCGATGATCGAGGAATGTGGGTCTGTCTGAAAATCAATAGACACACACTGATCATGAGACACTTGTAAAATATTACTAAAAGGAGGAGTGGATGCGGCTTGTTCAAAATGTGCATGAATCTCATCGACGTTCGCGTCTTTCTTCACTGTAAATGCCATGTACGCACAACTCACCGTCGGCACAGGAACGCGAAATGCCATGCCGTCGATCTTGCCTTTGAGATGGGGAAAAATCGCTGCACAAGCCTTTACTGCTCCTGTCTTTGTGGGAATAATCGAGAGAGTCGCAGCCCGCGCTCTCCGCAATTCTCCGCTCTCTTTCGATTTGTTATCAAGAAGATTTTGGGTCGCAGTGAATGCATGCACGGAACTTACGAGCAGATACTCGATGCCATACAGTTGATCCATCAGCATAATCACGGGAGCAATACAGTTCGTCGTACACGATGCATTGGAAATAATATGCATATCGGCAGTCAGTGTGTGATCATTCACACCCTTCACGAACATCGGAGTATCGTCCTTCATCGGAGCGGTCACAATCACTCTTTTTGCTCCTGCATCCAAATGCGGCTGCACTTCCTCTTTTGTATCAAAATTTCCGGTCGACTCGACAACAATATCAACACCCAATTCCTTCCACGGGCACTTTGCAGGATCACGCTCTTTGATAACACGCACTTTTTTCCCATTCACCAGTAAATCCGGCCCGTCAATCGACACATCTGCCTGTAGTCTGTGATGAAGTGAATCGTATTTCAAAAGATACGCCCGCATGTCGACATCTGACGAAGCATTGATGGCCACTACCTCCACCTCATCTTTGAAAAACTGAATGAATTGTCTGTGTACCAGACGACCGATGCGTCCATACCCGTTGATCGCCACGCGTAGCATGACCATATCATACGATAGCTTTGAAACGTTGCGCAAGAAGATCAAGCGGCAAGTCCGACGATAACTCCAAGCAACGCCATAAAGCCTCCGACAATCCACATACGCATCGTCACTTTGCTTTCGCCCCAGCCAAGTGCTTCGAAGTGGTGATGAATGGGTGCAGCGCGGAAGACCTTTTTGCCTTTTCGGAGTTTCTTGCTTGTAAGCTGAATGATCACAGAAAGCATTTCGATAACGAAGACGAAACCGACGAGTGGAAGAATCAGAGCCTGATCAATCATCATCGCAATGACGGCGAGTGTTCCGCCAAGTGCCAATGACCCGGTATCGCCCATAAAGAAAAGTGCAGGCGGAACGTTGTGCCAAAGGAACGCAGCAATGGCTCCGCCACACACTGCGCAGAAGGCTGAGAGAATGAAGAGGCCTTGCACGTACGCGAGGACGCCAAATGCGCTGAAAGCGATGACAAGTAATCCACCGGCGAGGCCATCGAGACCGTCCGTGAAGTTCACGGCGTTGGAAGTACCGACAACGATGAAGACAAAGAGGGGAATGTACCACAGACCCAAATGCACCTGACCGTAGTAAGGAACATGGATCGAGCTGATATCAAGTTTGTAGTAAAACCACAGTGCTCCGATGAAGCTAAGCACGAGAAGTGAGAGTAGTTTTGGAAGTGTGCCGAGACCACCGGTTTTCTTTTTTCCGAAGAGTACCCGACGCAGCCAATCTTCAAGAACCGCTCCGCTTAAGACAAAAAGAATCATGATAAGCAGAAAAAATGCATACCACACCATCACACCAACGAGACCCGCATTCAGACTGATCGTTGTCTGTGTGGGAGGAGATTTCAGGTAACCGACAAGAAAGTACAGACCGACTGGAACGAGGAAAACGGCACTCGCCAAGACAGCCTTTTTGATTTTTCGCATTGCACTCAGCATCCGAGCATCATCGCTACTGACAATATTCATATAATCATCAAGTGCACCCAGAATACCGAGTGTGAAGAGCACAAAAAGCGGGAGGTACACTTGCCCACGTTGATACAGCGAATGATCGACGAGATTCAATGCCGCAAGAATGCGGGAGAAAAAGACAGTGAGAAAAATAGAGCCCCAGATCAGCACGCCCCCCATCGTCGGTGTGCCAAATTTATTCTGGTGATAGGTACGAAAAATCGTCGGATCTTTGCCATCGACCGTTTCGACGCGCAGTTGCTTTCCCACATTATTCTTTCGTAAAAAAGACACAAACCACGGTGTCAGAACAAGTACTACGGCAAACGCAACAAGTGCATAACCCAAAATGCCGAGTAGAGAAATTTCCGGGCGTACTACTGCTGAAACTGCGGGGGGAGTCATAGGAAGCAGGGGAAGATTACATGACTTGGGGAAGACGAGGAAGGCGAAGAAGACAAGGAAAACGAGGATTGCAAGGAAAAGACTTATCTTTGTTTTCTTCGTACTCGTTGTCTTCTTCGTCACCCATTCCCGTGTGTCTTATCAATATCATAAAAACGCATCTGCTCTTTTTTGAACAGTAATTCAACACGACCTGTCGGACCATTTCGATGCTTTCGTATAAACACGTCACAGATTCCCTGTCTGTCGGAATCTTCGTTATAGTAATCATCGCGGTAAAGCATCATGACGATATCCGCATCCTGCTCGATAGAACCGGACTCACGAAGATCGGAAAGTTGCGGGCTTTTATCGGGACGAGACTCGACGGCACGGGAAAGCTGTGACAACGCGAGAATCGGGACATGGAGTTCACGGGCGATTTGCTTAATGGTTCTCGAAATTTCAGAAATTTCTTGAACGCGATTTCCCGCAAAACTCGCATTGTTCGTTGTCATGAGCTGCAGGTAGTCGATCACCAGAAGATCGAGTCCGTGCTCCATCTGCAACCTTCGAGCCTTTGTGCGAAACTCCGGCATAGAGGAAGCAGATGTATCGTCAATAAAAATATTGGCTTTGCTCAGTTCATCCATGATGGGTCCCATATTCTGGAAATCACTGTCATCGAGTTTTCCGCGCTGCAGTTTCCACGAATCGACTCCGAGCATCGACGCAAACAAGCGATCGACTAATTGCTCCTTGCTCATTTCCAGTGAAAAAATGCCGACCGTTTTGTGACTGCGAATAGCAGCATTCACGGCAATATTCATCGCCAAACTTGTTTTTCCCATGCTCGGACGTGCGGCGAGAATAACGAGATCGCTAGGCTGTAATCCAGAGATTTTCAAATCCAGAGCCTGAAATCCCGTTGGCACGCCTTTCATGCTGTTGTCGTCTGGAGATGCGTGCAATTCAGCAAATTTTTCGTACCTCTCGTCGAGAATATCGCGAAGATGAATAAATTTTTCCTTGAGAAACGTATTAGTGATTTGAAACACGGTCTTTTCAACTTCGTCCAGTAATTCAGGAATTGTCTTTTCCACTTCAAATCCAAGTCCCGTAATTTTTCGTCCTGCCTCAATAATGCTTCTATGCACAGACTTTGACTTCACAATCTGACCGTATTGATAGACGTGCGACGACGTTGGAACTGCGGCAGCAATTTCTGCAAGAAATGCAGTACCACCTATCGCCTGCACATTTTTATTATCTGCAAGTTTATTCGACACTGTCACGAAATCGATGGGTTCGTGGCCTACGTACAGTTCATAGATTGCGCGGAAAATGTCGCGGTAGGTGGGATCATAAAAATCCTCCGGCTTTAAAAAATCAGAAACCTTAACAATTGCCTCCGGATCGAGCAGTAATGCTCCGAGCACTGTTTTTTCCGCTTCGGGAGAATGCGGAGGAGCGTCGAACATAGTCGGGGGAGTAGCCATAGAGACAATGAAAGAATTTTTAGAGCGGCCAGTCATTGTAACGCCGGAGCCCAAAGTCACAACTCACTCCCACTTGCCACAAAGCCCGACTATTCCGCTATAAGGAATGATCGGGACAGTGTGGAAAACATGTGTAAAAGATGTGCAAAGAATTATGACACTTGATTAGCCTTTTCAAGAATTTCTTTCTCGAGTTGCAGTGCCACTTTCGGGTTTTGGATAAGGAATTGCCTCGCCTGTTCGCGACCCTGGCCAATGGTCTCTTCACCATGACGAAGGTACGCACCGGATTTCTCGAGAACCCCGAACTTCAATCCAAGATCAAGAATATCGCCCTCTTTACTGATACCGCGTGCGTAAAGAATATCAAATTCAGCCTGTCTAAACGGTGGTGCAACTTTATTCTTCACCACTTTAACACGTGTCCTGTTTCCGACAATTTCCTGACCTTCCGGACCGTCGCCCGTTTTCTCTAAAATTTTATCAATACGTCGAACATCGAGACGAAGTGATGCGTAGAACTTGAGCGCATTGCCACCTGTCGTAGTCTCCGGATTACCAAACATCACACCGATTTTCATTCGAATCTGATTGATGAAAATAACGGTGCAGTTTGTTTTACTGACAATTCCTGTGAGCTTGCGAAGAGCCTGACTCATGAGCCTCGCCTGAAGTCCCATGTGACTATCTCCCATATTTCCTTCGATTTCTGCTCGTGGGGTCAGCGCTGCAACGGAGTCGATGACAATGAGATCGATCCCACCCGAACGAACAAGTGTTTCGGTAATGGCAAGTGCCTGCTCACCGTCATCGGGCTGAGAAACAAGCAGGGAATCGATATCAACACCGATTTTCTTTGCATACGTAAGATCGAGTGCGTGCTCTGCATCGATAAATGCCGCACGTCCTCCTTTCTTCTGCACTTCTGCAATGGCATGAAGAGCAAGTGTCGTTTTTCCGGAAGATTCCGGACCAAAGACTTCGATAATGCGCCCAACAGGAATGCCGCCGCCGAGAGCGAGATCGAGTGAGAGTGATCCGGACGGCCACTTTGCAATGGCGGTCGGTGCATGATCGCCAAGCTGCATAATCGACCCTTCACCGTATTCTTTCTTGATCTGCGCGAGTGCATTTTGAATCGCAGCGAGTTTCAGACTATCCGGTGAATTGGGTGTTTTTTTAACCGGAACGATTGCAGGAATCTGTTTTCCCTTCTGTGAAGTGGTATCCATAATGGCGGTTGCGGAAGAAGTAGATGACTTGATCATACGTGCTAGGGGAAGAAGATAAAAATGAGGTACACGAATGTGCACCCGATAGTACGCAAGGAAATATTCAATGCAAGAAACTTCACTTGCGAAGAGTTTTAAGAAGTGGTGGTGTATGAAAGTACACCTACTGTTCTTAGGGTTGTAAGAACATACAAACGCCTATTCCCGAAGCCTTATCTGTGATGTTACAAAAGCTTCCGGACGGACATAAAATTCCTGCAACCCCGCCACACGCCATGCCGCCAGATGGCGCACTTCCGCTTTGTGATGCATACGAACCACTCCCCGACGGAGCATTGGTAAACACAATCGATGTAAGGAGTCGCACCACACTCTGTGCCGGCTGTTTTCCCTTTGCACCGCTCAAAGAAGAATCGATGGAAATCGCGATGATATCTTTGGCATTCTGCACATAAATCACCTGACCAGATGCCGTATCAAGTCGCACCGCCTGCTTGCCACCAACCACAAGAGGAGTTCCCGAGGGAAGCTGTTCCAGCGACGAACGCACAAGCTTCACAAGAGAAATCGGCGATCCTGTCGCTGTAAATCGAATGCCATCGCTGAAAAGTGATGCGTTCCACGTGAGCGGCGCACTGAGTTTCATGCTGAGCACATTCACAGTCCACACATGCGATGGTTCTTCGATCAATCTAATATTGTCTGCAACCAGAACGGGGAGATCTGTATCTTCCGTATTTTTTTGAAGCATTCCCTTCAAAAGCACATCCATCCCCTCAAACTCGCGAAGATTCACCGTACTGCTTTCAACATAATAAAGATCATCACCGTGCTGACGAAGAATATGCGTGCCGCGACGGGTGAGGGAAAGCTCGACTGCAGAAAGAGAACCGGAGAGGGTTTGTAGACCGGTTGGCAATTCTACGACCGGAGTTTTTCCGCAAGCAGTAAGGAAAAAGCACAATGAGATTGATGCAACGATTCCGGTACGTATTAATGAGGATTTCATAAACTCATTGTGACAATGATTGATGGAAAGCACAACAAAAATGCCGCCCTTCGAGACGCGCTCTGGCGCTCCACAGGGTGACATTTTTCATTTTAAATTCTACATTCTACATTTTTCTCACTTCTTCGACTCATCAAACGAGTACACCGCACGACCCACACGGACGAAATACGGCATCTTCTGGAGGTTTAGGGAAATAGTGCCGACCTTCACCGTGCGCTGCTTGCCGACTTCCATGATGATCTCTTTTTTGCTGAGTGGACCCTTTTCCTTCAGGATTAATTCAATGACATCTGCGACAGTGCCCGGCTCGTAACCCCACTCACGAAGTGCGTAGAGACCGCGGCCGACGAGCACAAACTGTGGATAGCGAATGAGTTCATTGTGAACTGCCTGCACTGTGACATTTTTATGGTCGAAACGTGCTTCGCGGATGCGGTTGGCTATTTCCATGAAGTGAAGAGGTGTGCCGGATTTTCTGAGAACAATCTCCACTTTGTCGCGGATGGAACGTGGGCGGACAAAACGCCACTCGGTGAGTCCCCATCCTTCATCGATTTCGCGCAGTCTTTCATCGATCGAGAGACAGCTGCTGATGAGTTCTTTGCTTGGGACGCGGTCTTTGAAAAGATTCAGCGCATGGACAGAAGAGACAACTTCATCTTTCTTCATACAACTTCTGCGCTTTTTCAGAATCTTCACCACGTTTTCGACGATCGTGGAAATATCTTCCATTGCGAGAGATTCCAGTCTCCAGAAGGGGAGGAACGTGCCGCTGTGGCCGGACGTGTTCATTTCTGTATCGATCGAGTACGACAGTCGGAGCACTGCGCCATCGAGATCGGTCGCACTTGGCATGCGCTTCAAAACCTGACTGATCAAATCGTCCTCGCGCATCACCCCTCCACTCATGCGCAAAATTCCCTTTGCAAGTTCGTTGACGTCATTGAGTTTTGTCGTGCGGACCGTGCGGCGAAGTTTGCTGAGTGCAATTCCTTCGATCTGACGAATACGCTCGCGTGTCACTTTGAAATGTTTTCCGATTTTTTCGAGGGTTTGCTTTTGTTGACCCGCAAGGGCGAAACGTTTCTTGATCACCATCGCCTCCTTCTCCGTAAGAACCATAAAAAGATCATCGAGAAGAGACTGTAAATTAACCGCGAGTTTAGAAGCGGTAGCAGATGTCTGCTGAGGTGTGATAGTGGAAGAGGTGTCGGCCATAGAGCGGGGGAAAAGAGAACAACCCTCGTTTTACCAGAACATTGACAGGTATAAAAGTTCTTCCATTGGTTCGTCTGGACTAGTTTCCACGGTTGTTGTCTCGTGGGTCAGGTTATTCATACATAAAGAGCGGAGTACTAAAATATATGAATTTTACAGTTTGTCAACTATTAAAATGTAAAACCCATGCATTTTACGATAGAGAAATGATTTCGATGTGATCAAAGACGCTGCAGTCTCATCCGCAAAAGTTCACACGCTGCACGTGCATCACCATCTGACTCAGAGGATGAGGAAGTGGTATATCGCTCATCTAAAAAGACGATGGGGATGTTCGCCGATTTCAAATCCTCACCACATCTTCTTACAAACTCTACTTGCTCACCTTCGACTCCAGACGGAAGGAGCGGAAGTCCGATCACGATTTCATCAACTGCACGATCAATCAGAATTTTTTTCACGTACTCGATCATCTCTTCTTCAAACTCGACATCGATCGTATCGAGTGGAAGGGGAATGCCGTTTTCAGTATCGACAAAGGCAATTCCCGTTCGGCGCGCGCCGATATCCAGAGCGAGAATGCGCATAGTGAAATTATTTGGCTGCAACCATCCGTGCAACCAGAGACTTTTTTCTGGAAGCTGTGTTTGCGTGAATGATTCCTTTCTTGGATGCCATATCGATCGACTTGTGCACGAGTGGAAGCAAGGCGATCGCCTCGGCTTTCTTGCCTTCCTTTACAGTATCCGTGATCTTTCGGATCATCGTCTTCATGTTCGACTTATAAGGAAGTAGTCGCTGATGGCGGCTGATACTTTGCTTGGCGCGTTTGACGGCAGATTTGGTGAGTGGCATAAGAGTGCGGCGACTTTAGAGAAAATGAGTGTGGGCGTCAAGATGAAGATCGAGCGAGTATTGTTGGCTGGTTGGCTGGTTGGCTCGTTGCTAGCAAAAAATTTGTAGGATCTGACAAAAGAACAAGTCAACTAGAAACTAGCCAACAAGCCAACAAAAACCATGCAATAAATTGACAAATGATTGACGTGCACCAACGCCGATGAAGCACTACAATGCCCCCATGTGTGGAATTTTCGGGTATGTCGGCACGAGGAAAGACAGTACGAAAATGGCTGTGGATGGACTGAAAAGCCTTGAATACCGCGGCTATGATTCGTGGGGAGTGGCGTGGAAGGATGGCGACCACCTGAGCAGTCAAAAAGAGATCGGAAAAATCAGCACTGTGGATGGATCGAAACTCTCGGATAATTCTTCGTTAGTCATCGGTCATACACGCTGGGCGACGCATGGGGGAGTGACGGTCGAGAATGCTCATCCGCAGTTCAATGAAGAAAAGACGATTGCTGTTGTTCACAATGGTATTTTTGAAAACTATCAGGAGTTACGAGATGAACTGAAGGCGAAGGGGCATGTGTTTACATCGGAGACAGATACTGAGGTCGCACCACACTTAATAGAGGAATATATGAAGGAAACGCAGGATTTTGCTCAAGCGGTACGACTTGCATGCAAACGTTTCAGCGGACGCTACGCAATCGTCGCGGTGTACAGCAAAGCAGATACAATGGTCGCAGCGCGCACCGGATCACCGTTGATTGTGGGAGTCGAGAAAGAGGGGAGTGATGTGATCGGATATTTTGTCGCATCCGATACGCCCGCATTCATGGCACACACACGCACCGTGCAATATTTGGATGACGGCGAAATGCTCGTGACGAATGGAAAATCGATTCTTTTCAGCAGCATCGAGACAGGGGAGGAGGTCGCAAAGCGCGAGATCGAGATCGAGTGGAGTGAGGAACGTGCGAACAAAGGAAATTTTGAACACTACATGTTGAAGGAAATTATGGATCAGAAAGAAAGCGTCGCGTGGGCGGTGAATCAAAATGATGATGAAATCGAAACAGTCGCGCAAGCAATCCGCGATGCAAAGGGAACATTCCTCGTTGGATGTGGAACCGCAGGCAAAGCCTGCATGGCTGCAGAATATTTTTTCTCGGTCGTGTCGGACAGACACGTAAACTTCGCGCCGGGGAGTGAGTTCAAGCTCTATCATCACTTTTTAAAAACTGAAAGCCTGCTGATCGTGATTTCGCAGAGCGGAGAAACAGCAGATGTTCTCGAAGCAATGAACATTGCAAAGAGCAAAGGTGCGAAGGTGCTTTCGATTGTGAACGTGAAAGGATCATCCATCGATCGCGCATCCGACTACACACTGCACATCAACGCCGGTCCCGAGCGCGCGGTGGCATCGACAAAGGCCTTAACAGGTCAGCTCGCCGTGCTGCTTCTCATTGCCTACGCACTCGCCGGAAAATTGCAGGAAGGGAAAAAGTTGTTACTTGAAACAGCAGCACAGATCAATGACATGCTGAACCCCCGTTATATCGATCGCCTGAAACAACTCGCAGACATCATCAAACAGAAAGAAGATTTATACATCATCGGAAAAAGCTGGAACTACCCGATGGCACTCGAAAGTGCGATCAAAATCCAAGAAGTAAGTTACATCCACGCCGAAGGATTCGCCGCCGGGGAATTGAAGCACGGACCCATTGCATTGATAGAAGAAGGAACGCCGTGCATCGTGCTCGTAGGAAAGGACGAAGTGATGCCCGATATTTTGAGTAACGCAGTACAGCTAAAAGCCCGAGGCGGATTTATCATCGGCGTGTCACCGGAAAAAAATGAAATCTTCGATGAATGGATCAAAGTGCCGGAGGCAGGAGCAGCACAAGCAATCGTTAACATTATTCCGATTCAGGTGCTGGCGTATTTCCTTGCGGTGCAGCGGGGGAAGGATCCGGATATGCCGAGGAATTTGGCGAAGAGTGTCACCGTGAAGTAACCCTTAGAGTAAAATAAATAGTGTGCCTTAAGCTGCAACAGGCATAAATAAAGCAGGATTTTTTTTCTTCAGATCATCAATTACTGTTTTCACAAAATCTGGATGTGCATAAGAATTCTGCGGTATCTCCATAAGAGATATATTTATTCCTGTATTTCTGAGATCTGCCACAATTTCTTGTATGCTAAGATACAAATCGCTTGAATCAGGATAGTCATGACACCTATCTGCCCGTTCGCCGCACAGGTACTGTAAATATTCCGGCAATAATTTTACTATTCTCTCATGTACAACACGATTTGTTGATTGAATGGCCCCAATTAATCTTGCAGTTATCGCATTATTTGTTTCATCTCCAGAAATTTCAAAACTACTATCACTTGAAGGATACTCCGGTTCTTCGTAGTTATTTATAATAAGTGGAGCAACTCGTAATGCCCCAACTGCATCTCTAAAGAAACCAATAGTATCTAAAACGTAGTTGGTTCCATCTTCTTTTGCTTCCACCCCACGTGAAAGATGTTTTTCAAGTTGTGTTAATTTCGACTCCATGTCTTTCAGCCCACACATTTTTTCCACTACGCACGTTCTCATGCTCATACTGTAATATTGTCAAATGGTTATGTAAAGACATTCCGTACATAATAGCAAATGCCCTTATCGATCTTGCACCCACCCCATCCTCTGCTACCATACAAATACATTCACTTATGAAAAATCAATCCAAAGAACACTGGTCGCTCAGGAAATGTTCCCCGTACACATTGGGATTTATTTTTCTCGTGTGCATCGCAACGTTTGCGATCATTGCGTACATGACAAAAGATAATACCGTTCCTGAAACGATTGATATCAATATCTGGCATACGAAGAAATCTGCACAAAGCGTGTCGAGTGTGAGCGACGAATTGAGAATGGAGAATTGAGAATTGAGAATGGAGAATGAAAAAGATGTTTTTTGTGTCAGTCTGAGTTGGTCGAAGACTGGACACAAAAAACATCTCCTTTGTGTGTCGACATTTCGACCAACTCAATGTGACACGTTTTTTAAATCATTTTTCATTTTACATTCTACATTTTACATTTTTCTCACTTCTCATCCGGAGGAATTCCATAATAATCCAGCAGGAATGCGGCGATGTCGTGGAAGACGGGACCGGCTGTGGATTCTCCGTAGGCGATGTAGCGGTTTTTCGGACGATCGAGTTTCACGAGAACGATGAATTTGGGATGTATCCCCGGACCATAGCCCATGTACGTTCCAATCGTGGAGCCGGTTCCGGATTCGTAGCGTCCTCCCGGACCTGCGATCTGACTGGTTCCTGTTTTTCCGGCAATGGAATATCCCTTCACTTTCCCGCGCTTCGCAAACCCTGTGTTTGCGGAATTGATGAGCATGGAAGTGATGGTGTCACTCGTCTGCGGTGTGATCACCTGATCAATAATTTTGGATTCATTTTTTTCGACTGTACCGTCGGCATGAATCACGCGATCGACAATGATCGGCTTCATTAATTTGCCGCCATTCGCGAGTGCGGAAAACGCGGTGATCACTTGAAGTGGAGTAGCTGCAATTCCCTGACCGAACGACGCAGTCGCAAGATCGGACTGACTCCATCGCCGCCATGGACGCAAGTCTCCCGTCACTTCATCTTCGAGTTCGATGCTCGTGACACGGCCAAATCCGAAACGCTCGATCATATGATGAAATAATTTTCGGCCAAGTCTGGCTGAAATACTGGTCATGCACGTGTTGATTGAAAACGCGAGACAGTAACTCATATCCACTTTTCCGTAATATTTCAGAAGCGCATTTTTGATCGTGTACTCGTCCACTTTCACGGGACCGATATCGTCGTACATTGTTTCCGGCGTCACTTCTCCTTGATCGATAGCAATCGCCATCGTGATCGGTTTCATGACAGATCCCGGTTCGTAGATTTCCTGCACCGCACGGTTTAAGTACGCACCGACGCCAATCGTATTTTTATACCGGAGCCAGATGCCCCGCATCGATGTCGGGAAGATTTCATAGCGCGCATTTTCGCCTACGTAAACATAGTAACGCGCAAGATCGCGCAGATCGAAATCACGAAGCAATTCCGAGAGCGTCTTCTGTGTTTTTTCCGAAAGTTTCGCGCGTCCTTCATCTGAAAAAAGTTCAAATTCGTACCCCTTCACGACGCGTGCATTTGTCTCGGGATTATAAATTTCCACAACGATGGCTCTTTCACGATCAGGTGTCAGACTGATCGCCACTTTTTCGTAGACGGTTGCGTAGGAATTGCGTTCGAAGAGAGGGGCGTTGACCATCGCAATGATCCTTCCTGAGTACGGATCCATCACAATTGCCTGACCGCTCTCGGCATCGTACTGCTTGATTCCATCCTGCATCAGTTGCTCCACTTTTTTCTGAATAAAGGGATCGATCGTGAGTACAACCGAGTCACCATCTTTCGCATCCACAATTTTTTGATTTGATGTAAGAATCTGCCCGCCCTGCAGATCGCTCACGGTACTGATGAGTCCTTCCTGCCCGCGAAGTTCTGGGTCAAACGTGCGTTCGATGCCGTACTGCGCTTCCTGATTGGTATTCAAAAATCCGACAACCTGTGACGCCACGGTATCATCCGGATAAAATCTCCAGTGTTCAGGAAGAAGCGCGATGCAGCGAAGAGGATCCTGAATTTTTTCTGCGGCCTCGCGCGTGGTGGCCTGAGAGCGCATTTCATTGGTCGCTGCCAGTGAATTGAGTTTCTTCTCTTTGAGTTTCAAGGCAATCGCCGGCGGCACTTTGCGCATAATCGCAACATACCGGAGCGGCCTTTTGCGAAGAGAGTATTCGAGTTTTGACGCATCAATATTGAGAATGGAAGCGAGCTGACGACTGGTCGCGGCAATTTTTGATGTTTCCATTTCTTCAGGATTGCCGGAAATCAGTCGCGTATCTTCGTGCACGGTGACACCGGCGATGCTCAGTGCCTGCACTTTTTTTGCTTCATTTTTCGTAACACTGTATTTGATCGGTACAAAAGTCACGCGCTTTTCGGAAATACGCTTTTCGATATCACGTGCAAATAGCCTGCGAATTTCGGTGATATCCGGCATTTTTGTGTCACTGCCAACGGGGAGAATGGTCGGCAGCGGTTCTAGGAATGCTCCCGTCTGAATTTGTTTTACAAAAGAGAGAGGATCAAAACGTGATGCGTACGGCGAGCCTGAAAATGAAATCAGCTCACGCGGACAACCCTCAAGCCCCTGCGAACAGGATTGATGAAAACTGTCTGTGAGAAGAGTGTCTGATAAAACATCTGCAATTTTTCCCGGATCATCCGTGACAACGGGGTCCACATAGACAAGATTGAGCGTCGTATTGGTTGCAAGAATGCTCGTTTCATCTGTTTTGCTATTCAGGGAAAAAATTTCACCGCGCTGAGCGGGTAATTTCACACCGCCGAAGTGCTGGGATTGCGCTGCATCATAGTATTCTTTCCTGTCAATTACTTGTAACTGCATCATCCGCGCAATCAACGTGAGGGCGCAGACAAGCAAAAACCCGTGCACAATAACCATCCGGCGCAGCAGTGACCGTTTCTTTTGGGTTTCCGATAATTGACTGAATCTTTTGAGATACATGTTCGTATGAAGGGTAGCAGAGGGAAGCCAAGTGTGATATACTGTTTAGATGGCCGAACTTCCAAACTTTGGCACACTGAACGGCGAGGAACTTCTTGAAAAACTGCAACAGTACTGCGTGTCTGTCGGCGTATCGGACATTCACACCTCACCGGAAAAAGATCACGTGCGTCTGGAAATCCGTTTGCATGGTTTGCTGCAGGAACTTTCAAAAATCACACACGAAAATTACGAACAAGTCGTGCGCAGAATAAAATTTCTGTCGAAACTGAAACTGAACATCGTCAATATTCCGCAAGACGGTCAGTACACATTTAAAAGTGAAGACCGACAAGTGAACGTCCGTGTGGCGACACTTCCTTCTCGTTTTGGAGAAACAATCACATTGCGTTTGCTCGACCCCAAAAACGGAATCATCCCGCTCGTGGATCTTGGTTTTCCGCAGGATATGAAGGAACAACTTGATGCGCTCGTGAAACTTCCTCATGGACTCGTGCTGGTGACAGGTCCAACAGGATCTGGGAAAACGACGACACTCTATTCACTCCTTTCAACAGTGATCGGCACATCCAGAAATATCATCACACTGGAAGATCCAGTGGAATATGAAATCCGAGGAATTGTCCAAAGTGAAATCGACTCCGAACATGGATTTACGTTTGCCTCCGGACTTCGTTCCGTTCTCCGTCATGACCCGAACATCATTCTCGTCGGGGAAATACGCGACCTAGAAACTGCGCAAACCGCGATCGATGCCGCGCTCACTGGACACTTAGTGCTTTCCACTCTTCACACAAACTCTGCAATCGAAGCAATTCCGAGACTCCTCTCGATGGGCGTCAGTCCCTACACATTCGCACCATCTCTCCGCGCAATTCTTGCACAGCGCCTTATTCGCACACTCTCACCCGAAGCAAAAGCAAAAGGAAATTATGATCCCGCAGATCCCGCAAGTTACTCGGGGCGCATCGTGCTTCCTGAACTACTCACGGTCAGCCAACAGATGCGCGATATGATCCTTGTTCAGGAGCGCTCTGAAGCAATTGCCGAACAGGCACGCAAAGACGGATATCTCACGATGAAAGAATGGGGAAATGTCATTGCGGAGCAGGGGATTACGAGTAAGGAGGAGATTGCGAGGGTGACGTCATGATCAGGAACTAGGAACGAGCTTTCTAGCTTCTCTAAGGAATATTTTTTGATGGTGCGATTAAAAAGCTAGCAAGCTAATTCCTAGATTCTAAACCGTGAGTATCTAAATTACTCGCAATCCCATAACTCTCTTGCAAAAACACACCGTCGTCCCCTAAGATTCAGCACTATGTTTCGACGATACCGTCAGCGCCGCGGACCATATGCTTTGGCAACACCTTCACCTGTGCCTTCCTTTATACGAAGCGGTATTTTACTGCTGATTGCGCTGGTGGTTTTGTATTACATCGGACGCGGAATCCTCGGCTTATTTGGTCTGATTGGCAACACAGAACGAACACCGGTTCAGCTTTCTGTTGAAAATCGCGGTGCGGTGAACGTGTCGCTGGAAGGAGGTCCTATGCAGCGCGCAGATGACACACTGAAACTCTATGCCGGCGATACAGTCTCTGCACAAAGTAACAGTCACGCGAGACTCACTTTTTTTGATACGTCGTGGATTCGCACAGATACCGATACCGATGTGTCGATCGTGACGAGTGCGGATACGAAAGATGAAGAAGCGTTTGAAGTGGAGCTCACGAAAGGAGCTCTTTGGGTAAATACTCCGAAGCTCAGTTCCTACTCCGGCACTGTGATGCGAACGATTGTACTTCCTGCCTTCTCCCTGTCCCTTCCTTCTGATACGCAAGCCGCGGTTGATGGCAGACACATCACAGTCTTCAATGCAGACGGAAACGGCATTGCCATCACCATGAAAGACGCAAAAGAGCCGATCTTCCTTGGGGAAGGACAGCAGCTGACTCTCCCCGAAAATCCGACCGGAGATTTGTTTCAATATCGATCCGCGATTGATCCACTCGCTGCACAAAAAACATTTATCACAGAAAGTCGCGCACTCGGACGAAGTGTCACCGTGACGAGCGGAAGCGGAAGTACTGCATTGCTAGACCCGAACTCACTCGCACTCACGTCTCCCAAAGATAATGCGAGCGTTACGACAGGAACGGTGACCGTAGCCGGAAAAATCGGCAGCAAAGTCGACCGCGTTCGTGTGAACGGATACATGGCAAATATCGACCGCGCACAACATTCATTCTCGGAAGAACTGACAACAAGCGACGGCGCACAGATGTCGATTCATATTGAGGCACTCGATGTAAACGGTATTGTGATTGATGAAGTCACGCGCACGGTGAAAATTATCAAAACAAATGCGGATGCACCGCAAATTCTGTCGCCGGCAAAAAACGGACAAACGTACCGCACGCAAAAAACACAACTCGAAATCAAAGGAACTGCGTCATCCAAAGTCGCGAGTGTGTATGTAAATGATTATAAATTGCAGCTTTTCAGAAAGGGAGATACGTCGTGGAGTTACCTCGCTAGTTCCGCACTGAATAATCTGCTCTCCGGAAAAAACATGTTCACCGTCTACACACTCGATGATGCAGGAAATCGGAGTGCCTCTGCAACACTCACTGTGATAGTTGAAGCGGGCGTGGAAGGTGTCGTCTCTACAGGCTCAACGGTTGCAGCTCCGGAGCAAGTCGAAGAGAAAACATTACCGCAAAATGCACCACTGACTCCAAACGTCATCACAGTCACCGGTCCCGCCGCAGGTTCCAGTTTCACCGCAACCGGCAGCGAAATTCTTCTGGAAGGAACAACCTCCGCACAAACAGACAGCATCTGGATAAACGGCTACAAGCTGCGACTTTTTAAGAGTGGAAACACGACATGGAACTACATCGCGAGTGTTGCATTCACGACGCTCAAGAAAGGAACAAACGTCTACACTATCCACGCACGGAATAAGAATAATGAATTATTGGATAGTTTTGTGTATACGGTTTCTTATAATCCTTAACTCCTCCAATATGTCTGCCGAATTAGCAACAGATACTGAATCCGACACAATTTTCCAGATTAAACTTCGTGAAGAACTTTCGATTGATCCGTTATTGGATTTAGAGAAAAGAATAAAGGTTTTACTAGGAAAAGCTGCTTTGGTTACTGCAATAAATCCTAGCTATTTAATGACCATCAATGTCACAATGCCAAACATCACAACAAGAGCTGAAATGAGAAGATTACTTGCTGGTGTTGTTGAAATAAAAGATATCACGTGTTGGGGATGAGCATCTTCATCTCTTTCAAAACCTTTTCAATATTATTCGGCAGAGGAGTCATCACAGCATGCTCTTTTTTATCCTCCGGCGACACAAATGTTAATTTCCACGCGTGCAGACAAAGATCTTTAATATGGAAATCTTTACTCACTTTTTCGCTGGAGGAAGAAAAGTATGTATCGTCGCCAAGAATAGGATGTCCGATCGCGTGCATGTGGACACGGATTTGATGCGTGCGGCCGGTATGCAAATCACACGCAACGAGTGCGGCAACTTTGCAGGCATCGAGTGTTCGGTACGTCGTGCGTGCTTCGCGTGTTTTTGCAGAACTAATCACGGACATTTTTGTTCTGTTGGATGATGATCGTCCGATCGCAGCATCGACGATCGCCGATGGGGGGTCGGGAATTCCCACCACAATCGCGAGATATGTTTTTTTCACCGTGCGATTTTCAAATTGCATTTGCAATTCCTTGTGTGCCTTCGCAGTTTTTGCAACGAGTAGACATCCCGTTGTTTCTTTATCGAGTCGATGGACAAGGACTGAACTACTGGAGAAGGGGATTTTTCTTTCCTTAAAGAGAAATGCGATGCCATGAAGAATCGTAATTTCATCTGCGGGCATTCCTGCACCGGGGTGAACGGAATTCCCCGCAGGTTTATTGATCACCATGCATGCATCATCTTCGTACAACACTTCGAGTTTTAAATCCTCTGCTGCAAGTCGTGTCTCCGTCACCATCTCATCATTCTTCGATGCTTGCACCTTGTCACCAACGGCTAACACCTGCGCAGGTTTCCGCGCAATGCGCCCATTCACCATCACTTTCCCTCCTCGCACCATTTCACTGGCTTTGATACGACTGGTCGCAATCTCGTTTTTTGCGAGAAAGATGTCCAATCTGCCGCTGCCGCTCACAATCCATTCGTTCATAACTGCATTGTACTGCCTTTGAAGAAAAAGTGCTGTACAATCCGCTTAATGACACACGACGAACTTCTCACTCGCGGCGTAGCAAAAGTAATTCCTGAGCTTCTGGCAAAAGAAGGATTAAAGTCTGGCAATAAGTTGCGCATATATTTTGGTATCGACCCAACTGGGCCAAAACTGCATCTTGGACATTCAATTCCACTTCGCAAACTTCAAGCATTCGCTGACGCAGGGCATCATGCAATATTTTTAATTGGAAGTTACACAGCAATGATTGGTGACCCAACTGGTAAAGATACAATGAGAGAGATTTTGACAAAGGAGCAGGTGCAAAGGAATTTTCAAGATTATAGAGCTCAGGCAGAAAAGATTTTAGATTTCTCAAAGGTTGAAATTAGATACAATGATGAATGGCTTTCTAAATTATCTTTCGATCAAATTCTAAAAATTTCCGGACAATATTCTGTACAGCAAATGCAAGAAAGAGAAATGTATAAGAAACAAGCAGTTTTCATTAAATGTAGAAATTGTGCGCACGTTTTTAAATCTCCAATTCAATTTCCACCTAATACTAACTTTGAGCTAAAAGGAAATAAAACTAATTGCCCGAACTGTCATCAGATGACATTACTTGAAAATCAAGACATTATTTTTGCATTTGAGTCTCCAAGGGAAATAAACCTAACCGAATTTATTTATCCTTTAATGCAAGGTTACGATTCAGTCGCACTAGATGTAGATTGCGAAATAGGTGGTGACGATCAACTCTTTAATATGCTTGTAGGAAGAAAACTACAATCAGCAATAAATGGTAAACAAAAATTCGTCCTCACGACTAAACTGATTGAAGGAACCGACGGCCGCAAAATGAGCAAAACCTACGACAACTGCATTTACCTTACAGATGATGCAAAAGATATGTACGGCAAAGTGATGTCGATCAAAGATGATTTGATGGAAATGTACTTTGAGTGCTGTACAGACGTTCCGATGGATGAAGTAAAAAAGATTTTGAAAGGCAGCCCCCGCGATGCAAAAGCGCGTCTGGCACTCGAAATCACAACGCTCTATCACGGCGCAGAGGCTGCAAAAAATGCTGAGGCGGAATTCAGTAACGTCTTTTCCAAAGGACAAGTACCCGACGACATGCCGGAAGTAAAAGTAAAGAAAGGGGAGCTACTCATCGACATCCTCGCTCGCGAAAATATCGTGTCATCAAAATCGGAAGCACGCAGACTCATAGAACAAAAAGCAGTGTCCGTTGATGGAGAATTGGTGACGGGATTTGATGCTGTTGCAAAGAAGGGGATTGTGAAAGTGGGGAAGAGGAAGTTTGTGAGAGTGATTTAAAAATTTACCCTCACCCCCAGCCCCTCTCCCTCCTCCCTGATTCCTGACGGGAGAGGGGTGTCTTTTTTAAAAACTCTCGTCTCCCTCTCCTGGTAGGCGTGCGGGTGGAAGGAGAGGGTCGGGGTGAGGCAAAACAAAAAAAATTCCTCGCAAAAAATACATCACACCCGTATCACTCGTCGAATCAACCACA
>CALREJ010000001.1 GCA_943355155.1 Candidatus Peribacteria bacterium | reverse complement strand
ACATTGCTTCGGCAATGTCTCGCAAGGAGAAGTTCTTCTTGAGAAGAATACTGAGCTGTAACTGTTCTGCCTCTGAGAGTTGCTGATATGCCATAGGGAGTGAGGGTAATACCTCACCCCAAGTGGTGCACTTCAAAGTTCAGCGGAGGACTACCAATTCTTATATGACACACAAACCATCTGAAGGACCGCAGGAATTTGAATACAGAAAATACACCATGGAAGAATTGATGGATTTTGTAGATCCAAAGATGCTTACATATGGCCCCTTTAAATCAGCAATCACGCTAGCTTTAGCTAAGGGATTTGACTATAAACAAAACGGGCCGACTGGTCTTCCCATGAAAAATCCTCAAGCGTATGTGGAGGAACTGGCAAAAAGTACCATTGAAGGCTTTGCTCAATCCGATGCTTCTGAAGAAACTCTGATTGAGGTTGCTATGGCAATTGGTAAAAATGTAAAAGACATCAAGAGAGAAATCGAAATAAGAATGACCGGTGGTCATGGTGAAGCTTAAATTCATACTGCAAAAAGCAGCACGATTCCAGTGCTGCTTTTTTGTGCCTGCCGTTACATCAAGACTAAATAAGATCGACGCCACTCTCTTGTTCCGCTTTGTCGCAGTCCCTTTTCTGTTACTCTGAAGCATCTTCCCCTCTTTGTATCGAAACTCAATTCTACGACGTTGTCGTCATCGGCGGAGGACCTGCGGGCATGATGGCTGCGGGACGAGCGGCAGAACTCGGCGCGAAGGTCGCGCTTGTGGAAAAAAATCAAACGCTTGGGAACAAATTGATCATCACGGGCGGCGGACGATGCAATATTTTACATGCGGAATTTGATACGCACTTGCTCGTCGAGAAATATGGCAAAAAAGGAAAGTCCCTCTTCTCCGCATTTTCACAACTCGATGCACAGGCAACGTGGGATTTTTTTGAATCACGCGGACTGAAGTTGAAAATTGAAGCCGAACATCGTGCATTCCCCAAATCCGAACGCGCGGAAGATGTGCGAACAACATTGATGGAATATATGGCGGAACACGGCGTGGAGATCCTGAGCAATACGCAGGTTCTATCAATTGAATCTGACGGAAGCATGATCACAAAAATTATTCATGATGGAGGTCTGATTGTAGCCAAAAATTACGTGGTGGCCACCGGAGGAAAGTCGCATCCCGAGACAGGTTCCACCGGCGACGGATTTCTATGGATGAAGAAGCTCGGACACACGGTGATCGAGTCTGACCCCGCTCTCGTTCCGATTGCGATAAAAAATCGTTGGGTCGAACGCACATCAGGAATCAGTCTGAAAAATGTGCGACTCACAATCGTGCAGGGCACAACGCGTCATGAATCCGCCATCGGCAAAATGCTCTTCACGCACGTGGGAGTGAGCGGACCGTTGGTGCTGAATATGAGTAAGCGCGTCGGGGAACTACTAAAAAATGGCGAGGTCACTCTGAGCATTGATCTCTTTCCAAAAATCGATCACGCAGCACTGGATGCGATGCTTCTGGAGCAATTTGAAAAAGGGAAAAATAAATTACTAAAAAATAATATTGGTGATGTCGTTCAGCCGCGGCTCGCGCAGGAATTGCTGATACAAGCCAAGATCGATCCTGCCACTCCGCTCTATCGCCTGACACGTGACGATCGGAAAAAATTTGTGCAGATCCTGAAAAATGTGCCACTCGCAGTGAAGGGATTACTCGGCACAGACAAAGCAGTGGTGACGGGCGGCGGCGTGACACTGAAAGAAATCGAATTCAAAACCATGCGATCAAAGCTCTACAACAATTTATATCTTGCGGGAGACATGCTCGATTTCGATCGTCCTTCGGGTGGGTTTAGCCTCCAGATTTGCTGGACGACGGGGTATATCGCAGGAACGAATGCTGCTACGTTTGAAAAATAAAAAAGATGAAGGATTTGATCATCGCCCGCTTCGACGACGCGTGTGGCAATGCGATTCACATTCAGCAGGCGCCGAAGGGATGAGGGGGCGAGAAAAGTTTGTTCTGAAATCAACCAGTCAGAGGAGTGGATCAAATTCTAAAAATTTGAAATAGGTATATTCTGACAACATGCACGAACAAAGTGAAAAATATCGCAAATGTCTTGTACGCCTTTTGAATGCAGCTACTGAAAAGGGGTTCTTGAATTGCGTCTATGCTCTCTTGAGATTGGATGGGATTGCACTCGGCCACTTTGATACCACAGTTGAAATAAGAGAGGCTCTTGGAGACTTTTCGCGAATTCGAGAAAGTATTGATGCTGAAAAAGAGCCCAAGCTCGCTTTGCGCATGGACCTATTAACTTATTGTCATGCTATCGAATTGTCGGCGCCCTATCATATCATTTTCAATTTACTTAATTGCATGCAAGGGAAGCCATACCACATAAGGCCATTTACTAAAGAAATTTATCCCCATCAAAAGATTCGAGCTATTAAAGATATTTGTAGTGAGATTGGAGAAACAGAGCTTCCACAAATTTTTGATGAGATTTTTGATAATCAAATTCGAAATTCCTTCTCTCATTCAGACTATTGCATTACAGAAGATGAATTCCGTATTACTGATCTTGGAATTACTGTACGCAAACTAAATGAAGTACAATCACTTCTTGATCGGGGCATCACATTCTATTCGATCTTTTTTGATGTTCTGGATTCCTTTGCTCACTCTGCGCGTGCTCTTATGAAAAAATATCATTTAAATCCACGTCATCATGAAGTAATTGAATTGCTTACCAATGAACAGCAAGGGCTTTTTGGCTTCAGTATTCACATTAGTAATGGCAATAAATCAACCTTCTATCGTTTGCCACATGAAGTTTTTGGAATGAATATTCATTTTGAAGGCACAGGGGGCATTTCACTGCAAGTTGGTGATCTTTCGAAATTGTGCGCAAAATATCGGGTAAATGGAAAAGAAGTAAAAGACACAGTGCAGCTAATTGCAATTAATTGTCGTGATTCGAATGATGAAGTTTCATTCAAAACTTTAAAAGGAACTTTTCCTATAGATGAGGTGCAAGAACAACCTTTAGCTTCACATTCTTAATACTAAAGGAGTCACTTTACGAAGGCATTTTTTAAGTAAGATCGACTGTTTCTTGTATCACAAAATCCCCACCCACCCCTCCATCCACGCACACATCTCTTGCAGCTATCTATTCGCAATGAGACACCGTATGGTGACTTCATGATCTCCTCTCACAGAAAACTGTCACTCACTGCGGGCATTTTGTATCTGCTCACATTTGTCTCGATCCCAACACTTGTCATCTACGGACCGGTGAAGAGTGCGAGCTACATCCTAGGTGCGGGTCCGGACACATCCGCGATCATCGGCGGAATATTAGAGATCGTCGTCGCACTCACCGGCATCGGCACTGCCGTTGTGCTCTACCCGATGCTCAAGAAACAAAACGAAAGTCTTGCATTGGGGTTGGTGGCGGCTCGCGTGTTGGAATCGGGGACGATTTTTGTGGGCGTGGCGTTCCTCCTGTCGATCGTGACACTGCGGCAAACCGGAGCCGGAACAGATGCACTTGCATCCAGTCATGTACTCGCGATTCTCTATGACCGGATCTTTCTCCTCGGACAAAGTTTCATGCCCGCTATTTGCGATCTGTTACTGGGATACCTGCTCTACACATCGCGGCTCGTGCCGAGAGGGTTGTCACTCATTGGCATCGTCGGAGGTCCTCTTCTCCTCGCCGGCTACTTCGCAGTCCTCTTTGGACTGCTCGGACAACGTGACACATTGGCGGGACTGTCTGCCATCCTCGTCGCACTGTTTGAATTTTCACTCGGCATTTGGTTGATCGTGAAAGGGTTCAATGTGAAGGCTGTTACGGCAATCAGTGGACTCACCCACGAAACCCACTAGAATTGATCTCATCAATTCCTTCCCACCTTCCCATGCTTCACATTAATTTCCTCGCAGTCATCGTTGCCGCACTCGCATCATTCGTTCTCGGATTTCTCTTTCACGGACCTGTGAGCGGCAAGCTGTGGATGAAGCTAGCGGACATTCACCCGACCGGTAAAGAAAAATTTGCCGACATGGTTCCACAGATGATCTGGAATTTAGTTTCCAATCTTGTGACTGCTCTCGGACTCTCCATTGTCTACGCACTGGCTTCCACATCTCCCGCATTGCAAGGAATGGGCGTGTGGGGCGGAGTGGCGTGTGGACTGCTTGTGTGGATCGGCTTCCTTGTCACGTCTTCATCGATTGAAGTGATCTGGATGAAACGAAAAGTTGCACTGTGGTTATTTGAGTGTGGATGTTCGTTTGTGGTGATGGCGGTGATGGGGGCGATTGTTGCGGGGATGTGATGAGTCTTACCGCGCACTACGGAGCAAGTATTACTTGTGGCCTATAGTCCGAAAGTTTTACCCTTCGATTATTCCCCAAAACGATGACCCCCCCGTCACTCTGCACAATCGTAACGGTGGACTTTCCCATCACTACTGCTTCATTGCCGGTAATAATTATTGCCGTACCTTCGTCGATACCCAAACCAAAATGATCAGGATGTTCATTGATTGCGTTTTCTAATCGTCGCTGACGTTCTCTTATTAGAAAATGTTGATCCACAACGATCCTAGGCAAAAAATTAAAACCTTCACTTATAATCGGCTGATCTGGATCATGATCATAACTGCCCCCGATCATGACCCCACTCACGACGGCTGCTCCGGCAGATGTTCCACCCACCACACCTCCACGCTGCAGCACAGCTGCGATTTTTTCCAGTGTACGCGTTTTTACATATGCAGCTGCTAAATCTAGCTGCTTCCCACCAGGAAACCATACCGCTGTTGCATCATCTAATATGGCCGTCTCTGTTTCATCATTGGCTACATCACGATCTCTTGTGTGAAAAAAATCAACTTTCTCAACGTTGTCATTAAATTCTTCCCAAACAAATGTATGACGCAATGTGAGATCATCCGCATGATCGTTTGCTGTAGGAATAATCACGACACGTGCTTTTTTCCCACCACCCAATTTTATAAATTCTTTGCGAAGTTTAGGAGACAATACTCCGCCTCCTGCAATAAACAATTTGCCTTGAGGAGTAATAGTTGATGGCACTTCGTCCTCGGCGGTAACAGTTGCGGGAGAATCGTCTTCTTCCTCATCTGCATCCGCTTGCATATCCATATCAGAAGACGCATCGTCTTCCATTGTTATAACTGAAGAAGGCGCACTGGGAACTTCATTTTCCGTTCTTGCAGGCATCGGAAGTGCGCTACTGAGTACGAGCGCTGCAACCATCGCACGAAAACTTCTTGAAATCCGCCCCAGATGTCCGCGGTCAGTGACGGGTCGAGGCTGTGTAGTCTCAGATGGAGGAATGGCCTCAAACATCTCTTTACCCATTGGAGGGAATCATGCAGGAAATGAGTAACGATGTCAAAAAATGAGCCTGTGAGTTAAAATCTGACAACAATCACTTCGACAAATGTTTGCGCCACACGTATCCCACGGTGCCATCTGGTAATTGAACATGCGCCCAGTCACCGTGTGCGATGCCGAGCAATGTGAGGACTTGTCCTTGACTCAGCATCACGAGCACTTTGGAATCAATCTGTGAATCGAGATGCAGTTTCAGGTGCAGTGTCGCGACCATGCGTTGATCGGGAGTGAGGGTTGGTGCGAGCGAGGAGGATGCAGAGGAAGTAGAGGAAGATGAAGCAACATCAGACGTATTGGTGCGGGCAACTGCCAAACGCTCCATTCGTTTTTGTCGGGTCGATGTTCTCGGCGCTTGCGGATCGGGATTTTTCTCGAGCCTACCGGACATTTTCGTTGCTGCAATTTGGCAGACATATCCGTACTTTGCACTGCACGCTGAGGTGTTCCATCTGCCATCCGCTGCATGAATGGTGACGCAATTTTTGTTGCCTCCAAAATTATTGGGCTCATTGGTATTCCAGTTCGCATACGCACGCCGTACTGATGATCCCTTCTGCACACCCTTCCAGAACGGCGTTGCGTCTGATAGCCAGAAAAAATTCCCCTCACTTGCTAGACTGATGTTTGCGCTCTCATCACTGGCTCCGAGCCAGACATCCCCTGTGATCAATGACTGAACGGCCGCATTCGTTTTTTCGTTGCGAACGACGACAAGATGTCCACGGTGAATGTCGCACAGGGTCTTTGCATTGTACCAGTTTTGCTGCGCCTCGTAGTACGCGAAGCACGTGTCCCCAACGACGGACGTAGCCGTTGCATCAAGATTTTCGGGGCATGCAGATGTACCGGCAGCAAACGCACTCTGTGCTCCTGCGCTCATCACAAAAAATATGCCAATGGAAAGAACGATGAAATGACGCGAAAAAAATCTGCTGTGCATGGAGGAATTGTACAGAAGTGTGCATGAGATCCATAGCCATCTCTGGATTTACTTTCATCTTATTCATACAATGAGTACATGAAACATATTGTGAGAAGCATCGGCGCCATCCTCGCGGGAATCCTTGTTGGTGCCGTGCTTTCCATTGCGACGGATACGATCTTGGAACAAACAGGAATCATTCCAAGCATCGCAGAGCAAATGGCCAACGGATCACCGACGTGGTTTTTAATTCTCGCAATCATCTATCGCACGATCTACACCGTATTCAGTTGCTACCTTGGCGCACGCCTCGCACCCAACTATCCCATGCGCCATGCAATCATCCTCGGCGTCATCGCATTCCTCGCGAACCTCGGAGGAACGATCGGCATGTGGAGCTTGGGCCAACACTGGTATCCGATTATCCTGACGATTCTTGCGTTGCCGAGTGCGCTTGTGGGTGGAAGATTAGTAGCAAAGCAAAATAGTAAAGAAAAATTGACATAACACATGTACCATGTACAATCATCTCACTTTGAAAAACTCCTCCGCAATCATCAGCTCTTCCTACTACCTCTGCTCCACACAGATGTGAGTAGCTGTATCTAAATCTTGATTCTTTCAGCCCTCGCATCTGCGGGGGCTTTTTTTATATGCACAATTTCCCCTCCATCATTGGTCGTGTCACCTACTACGTCCTCATCTGCGATGCGAGCACGTACCGCTATCGATGCACTTTTCTTTTCTTACCTTTTTATATTTTTCTTTTTTTCAATCATGGAAAACCTATTAGACATCATCGGCAATAAAACCGTCGGCGTGATCGGCGTTGGCAAATGGGGTTCGCAATTGGTAAGCACGCTGGAAAAACATTCGAAGCATGCGATCTTGCAATCGGATCCCGTGCGAGCAAAGAAAGAACCAGACTTCGCTCACGTTTCACTGGATGAAATCATTGAGCGTGCAGAAATTGTGATCATTGCGTCACCGCAGGATGCCATCAGGGGAATCCTCCTTGAAGTGCGCGGAAAACTGCGACAGGGGCAGATCATTATCGATATTGCTTCGAGTAAACGCAGTTTCGCAGATGTGCAGCAGAACATTGATGACGATGGCAGAGCGATCGTGGGCTCCATTCATCCGATGTCATCGCCACCGCCGAATCCCCCTTCGCTGCGCGGCCAGAACGGCATCATCTGCCATATCAGTGATCGCTTACAGGAAGCAGAAACATTTGCAAAAGCGCTCTTTGAAACAATGGAAATGACGATCGAGACGATGCGAGTTGCAGAGCACGATCGTTTGATGGACGTGATCCAGGGACTGCCGCACGTCTTTCAGCTTGGGGCTCTGGCGACATTGGGAAACACACTTCCGGACGGGCGCACGATTCAGAATGTGGAAAAGTTTCAGTCGCCGAATTTTGAGTTGACTCTGTTATCGATAGGGCGCACCGCCTCAGCGGTAGATGCAAACTTACAGGCAAGTCTGATCATGGGACTGCTCGCATCTCCCGCAGGCGAACGCATTCTGGAGCAATCGATTGCATCGATGCAGCGCATCGTCGAACTCGGGAAGCATGATCGTGATCTTCCAACAACAGAACGACTGCTCCCCGCATTTATAGAAGCCACACGCAAAAAGATCGATCCCGATGGCTCATGGCGGGAGCGAATGAGAGTCAAAACAAACGTCATCATTCAGCGTCTGGGCAATATCCGTAAAAAATCACTCACACTCATTGCGAACAAAGATCATATCGGACTGCTGAAACAGATCTGCACAATCCTTGAGCGGCACGACATTGATCTGAATGCGATTGATTCTCTGCAGAGCAAGAAACCTGACAGCGTGGAATTTGAACTGGGTCGCAAAGATGGAACGCCGATGGACTGGGATGCGTTGGAAAAAGATCTGGAGAGGATCGAGGTTGTCCTTAAAAAAGCAGAAACACAACAATAAACATTCACCACAAGACAGCCGCCGATGCGTGCGCATCGGCGGCTGGTAACGTGCTCTTCTGTTCTTTCAGTATTGTATTTTTCGTATCAATACATACCCGAATCGTATCATTTTGATACGATGATTCATGAGTCATGAAAAATATGGTATTGCTCCATCAAACGAATTCCTATATACTATCTATAGGTTTCCAATATACCAACCATGCACACATCCATCGCCATCGACAAGATCACCCGCGACCGTGCTGCAAAGCGCGCGCAGACTGAGCGCTTGCCTCTTGCTATGGTTGTGCGCGTTCTTCTCACCGATTATGCAGAAGGACGGATCAGTATTGGCACTCGAACACAGCGCGAAATCATTGCGGAAACTATTCCTGTAGACACCGCGACCCAAGCAAAAATGGACTCTGTCATCAAACAATGGCATGGTAGGCTAAAAGCATGACAGTAATCGTCGCACACAGTATTAGGCGCAAGGAGTTTAAGCGTGGAGAGATTCCACAGAAAGATTTGGAGACAATACTTGGTTCCTATGCGGAAGGAATTATGGTGCCAATCAAAGGTGAAAATCTTCCGAAAGGATCGCGACTCGTGAAGCTCTATGTGACAACCGTCGAAGGAGCGCGACGCATTGTTTTCCTCGTTGACGTAGAAACCAATGCAGGATTTTTCCTGTTCTACAGGGGGAAAAATGATCCGATCGGCAAAAACATCAGCATCAAAAATCCTGCCTTCCATAAGCGCCTGCTGCAATACCTCGATCTTCTGCAAGCGGATATTGCCGGTCAAAATTTCGCCACGTACGCAATGTGACACAAGAACCCCCCGGCGCACCCAATGCACGCCGAAGGGGAAAATCAAGACTGAGCCGTTGATACTTATTTAATGTCCCCAATACTCGTCGAAGCCTTATCTTCTCTATCGGCCTTCAGGCGATACACAATCTCGGCCATTTCGCCGCGCGTGAGTGTCTGATCGAAACGCGTGACTGTTGCAGGAATCGCATGAAGATCGGAGAGACGTTGCACATAGGGGCGATACCAAAATTCTCCCGTCACGTCCTTTGCAACATCGAGCGCGAAGAC
The DNA here is from genome assembly GCA_943355155.1 of Candidatus Peribacteria bacterium. Lineage (GTDB taxonomy): Bacteria > Patescibacteriota > Gracilibacteria > Peribacterales > Peribacteraceae > CALREJ01. The sequence goes on along the minus strand of CALREJ010000001.1, from coordinate 103,066 downwards.
ATTGGAAATGATTTTCGCAGCTTCCACAAAGTTGATGTTCTCCGCTGGGCGATAGGTGCCGTCTGGGTAACCATCAATGAGGTGCTTATTTTTTGCAAAGCACACTTGTGTTGCGTACCACGAATCCCTCGCAACATCCGGAAAGTATACACTTGTTGCAGCAGCGGGCAAGCTGTCATTGAGACAACTGCTCATGTCGTTCGTGTCCAGAATAAGAGGATTCACGACAAACATCACAAATTCCGCGCGGTTGATGCGGGTGTTTGGTTTGAAGGTGCCGTCGAGATAGCCCTTCAGCACATTGTGGGTGCGGAGGTATTCGATGCCCTCGTAATACGAACTGCTTTCCGGAACATCGGTAAATTTTGTCTGCGAGAAGGTTGAGTCCTCTGCAAGTACGGTGCCGGTAATGAGAAGTGCCGAGCCAATGGCGGCGAGGCGGAGATAGGGTTTCATAAAAGTATAAGGAAGGAAAAAAATAGTGAAGCACATATAAGACACAAATGCGACCTGTCTCTTTCCGATTCGTTGTTGCTTTTTATGAACTCTTACAAAGAATCTCAAAGAAATTTCATCAAGTACTCACCTTAGCGACTTTTTACCTTCCAAGCGTACCTGCATAAAAATAATCACACTGAGGATTGCCGCGAAGAAACACCAAACGGAAATAAACGCCTGATCATAGAACCACACGGTGATAACTCCGGCGATGAAGGTGGTGATGCCGAAGAGATTGACGAGACGGTAACGTGAGAAGAGACAACTCAAGGATGTGGCAAGCGTGTAAGGTGACAGAAAAAATGTTCGGGAGAAATGTTGCGAGACATAGGCTATACACTTATCCACAATGATTGCAGTCACAGGCTCTATGAAAAGATAATACAAAAAATAGGCACTGACGACGATGCCAACACCGATACACACTCCAAGCACGCGACGTCGCCACGTCACTCGTTCCATCAAAAATACAGAAAGTGGAATCACTGTCGGCCACACGACATGGGACACAAACAAATATGCGACGGAGAGAATGGATACGAGTTTGGTGTTTTGTAATGATAACCAAATCACTCCTTCAAGCAGTTGTTGCAATCCAAAGAGCAATGGAATCGCGGCGAAGAGAATATCTGATCGTCTTTTGACGGACGCGACACTCGCAACGCCGATAACGGTGAGTGCTGCTCCTGCCGTGAAACTCGCGGTTGCGGAGAAGCACATGTTAAGGGGACGGTAACAGATGCGGAGGGGGAAAGATATGCATGAATATCATTCTCTTTTGTACCATTCCTTTCTTGTTGTCCGAATGATCGGTAGTACACTTAAAATATGGGCAATTCCTTCACTATTCACATCTCCGGCATGACCTGCCATAGCTGCGAAATCCTACTGGAACGCAGACTAAAAAAAATGACTGGCATTCAAAATGTACAGATCAATCATAAGACCGGTATTGCCACGATCACAACAAACTCTGCAGACGCGGTAGACATAGACCAGATCAACGCAGTCATTCGCGACGCGGGCTATGGGCTTGCGGACGAAGACTCGCCGATGTCCACGGATACCGCAAAGCAAAAATGGCTCGACATCGGCGCATCACTGCTGATCATTTTCGCACTCTACAAATTTTTGGAAGCCTTCGACCTCGTCTCGCTTGCACCATCAACAACGGGAGCGCTTTCGATTGGAGGAATTTTTCTGATCGGACTCGTCGCAGGGACGAGCAGTTGCTTGGCTATCACAGGAGGATTACTGCTTGCACTCGCGGCGAAAAACAATGAGATCCACCAAGCGCAAACGCGTTGGCATAAATTCCAGCCACTCCTCCAATTCAACTTCGGTCGCCTTGTGTCCTACTTTGTCCTCGGCGGTCTCGTCGGTGTGCTTGGTCAATCGATCACACTTTCATCACAAGTATCGGGGTACATGAGCATTGTCGTTGCGCTCATCATGCTCTGGCTGGCACTCACGATATTGAAGATCATTCCCAAGGGAAGTTTTCCCATTCGCCCGCCAAAAAAACTCTCGCATTGGATTCACGATCTTTCCGAAAGCGATCACCCGGCTGCACCATTCATGCTCGGGGCGTTCACATTTTTTCTTCCCTGCGGATTTACACAATCACTTCAGCTCGTCGCACTCGCATCCGGGAATTTTTCGACAGGCGCGACGGTGATGTTTGTCTTCGCACTCGGCACACTCCCCTCTCTCATTGGGCTCAGCGCCATCTCATCGGCCGCATCGGGGAAAACGTCGAGACTGTTTTTACATTTTTCAGGAACTCTCGTTTTGGTATTAGCGCTCTTCAATGTACAAAGTGGCTTGGCTCTTGCGGGAATTACTATCACGGGATCAAACAATCAGCCAACAACTGCTGTTCCATCGATCATCAATAACGCGCAGGAAGTATCGATGAAAGTACTGTCAAACAGATATGATCCGGCAAACATCACCATTACTGCGGGCATTCCTGTGAAGTGGAAAATTGATGGATCACAGGCATTCGGCTGCACGAGTATGATCACGATACCTTCTTTGAACATTTCTCAGTCACTTTCGAGAGGCGAAAACGTCATTACCTTCACGGCACCGGAACGTGGCACACTTCCTTTTATGTGTTCGATGGGAATGGTTCGCGGTTCCTTCACTGTTCTTTAATCCCCTTCCTCACTTTCTTATGCAAACCATTGTTACAATTCCAGGAATCCACTGCGCATCGTGCGCTGCACTCATCAAAGATGTCAGCTCTGAATTTCCGTCGATCGAGAGCATCGATGTGAATGTTGATACGAAAAAAGTCACCCTTGAACACGCAGACGATTTTGATATGCAAGCGTGGGCCAAGGAAATCGAAGCACTGGATGACAAGTATAAAATTCTCCCAACAACATGAGTTCCCAATGCACCCTCAGTATCACCGGCATGCACTGCGCGAGTTGCGCGGCACTGATCACGCGGAAGCTGAAAAAAACTGCGGGAGTGGAAGATGCGAGCGTGAACTACGGATCAGAAAAAGCGCGCGTCACGTATGACCCGGCACACGTGCATGAAGCAGATTTGATCAAGGCAGTGAAGTCGGCCGGCTACAGCGCGGAGGTGAGAAACGAACATGATCATCATGGAGTTGCGATGGATAAGAAGAGGCGCGAGCAAGAAATTGCGGATTACCGGAAGAAATTTTTAATCGGACTGGTGCTCAGTGCGCCGATGCTGGGATTTATGATTCTATCGTTTTTGTCAGATTCTCCACTGCACGAAAAATTAATGCCCTCAATGGGCATCATCTCTTTGATCCTCTCAACACCGGTACAGTTCTGGTTGGGCGCGGGATTTTACAGGGGATTTTGGTCGAGTCTGAAGATGAAAACATTCAGCATGGATAGCTTGATTGTGATCGGCACTTCTACTGCATATTTTTACAGTTTGTATAATTTTAGTGTACATGTTATTGCCCAAAGATCAGCCATCGGTGAGGTCGCTGATCTCTATTTCGAAGTGGCCGCACTCCTCATCACTTTTGTGCTTCTTGGAAAGTGGTTAGAAGCGCGGGCGAAGGGTGCGACGTCGGAAGCGATTCAAAAATTGATGGGGTTGCAGGCAAAAACTGCGCGGGTGCTACGCAATGGTGAAGCGATTGATGTGCCAATGGAGGAAGTCGTCGTCGGAGACATCGTCGTCGTACGACCCGGTGAAAAAATTCCCGTCGATGGCACAGTCATGAAGGGACTGAGCTCCGTCGATGAATCGATGCTCACGGGCGAAAGTATTCCAGTCGAGAAGAAAGAAGGTGACCGCGTGTTCGGTGCGACGATGAACGGCAACGGAAGCATCGAATTCCGCGCGGAGAAAGTGGGAAGCGAAACTGCCCTCGCGCAGATCATTCACTTTGTGGAAGAAGCACAAGGAAGCAAAGCCCCCATTCAGGATTTTGCAGATTGGGTGTCGTCGTGGTTCGTGCCGGCAGTAATCATCATTGCCATCGCAACGCTTGCCATCTGGCTATTCTTCGGAGCGACATTCACATTTTCTCTACTCTCTGCGGTTTCGGTTCTCGTGATCGCATGCCCGTGTGCCCTCGGACTCGCGACTCCCACAGCAATCATGGTTGCAACAGGAAAAGGTGCTGAGAATGGAATTCTGATTCGCGGCGGCGAACCGCTTGAAGCGGCGAATAAGATCGATGCGATCGTGTTTGATAAAACGGGAACGCTGACAAAAGGAAAACCGGAAGTGACGGACATCATTGCAATAAGCCCCCACCCCCCAACCCCCACCCCCGTGCGCGGGAGGGGGGGAGAGGCAGAAAACGAAATTCTAAGAATTGCCGCGTGTCTGGAGCAGGGCTCCGAACATCCGCTGGCAGAGAGCATCGTCAATCATTCTAAATCTACGGGTGTCATGCTGAGCACGATCGAAGCATTCAAAGCAATCCCCGGTCACGGCATCGAAGGAACACTTGATGGAAAGAACTATTTTTTCGGCAATCGTGCATTGATGACGCTGCAGCACATTTCGTATGAAGCAATCGAATCGAAACTGCACACACTGGAAGATGCAGGAAAGACTGCGATGATTCTGAGTGACGAACATCATGTCCTCGGCATCATCGCCGTCGCAGACACGCTCAAGGAAACGTCGAAAGAAGCAGTCGACCAACTGACGGCAATGGGCATCGAGGTCTACATGATCACCGGTGATAACACGCGAACTGCGCAGGCTATTGCGAAAAGTCTTGGCATCACACGCGTGCTCGCAGAAGTGCTTCCGGAGCAGAAAGCGGCTGAAGTAAAGAAGCTACAAGCACAAGGCTTCAGAGTCGCAATGGTTGGCGACGGCATCAACGACAGTCCAGCACTCGCGCAAGCAAACCTCGGCATCGCGATGGGAAGTGGAACGGATATTGCGATGGAGACCGGCGGCATTGTCCTTGTGAAAAATGATCTGCGTGACGTTGTTACCGCCATCAAACTCAGCCGCGCGACGGTGAATAAAATCCATCAGAACATGTTCTTCGCTCTGTTCTTCAACGTCATCGGCATCCCAGTCGCCGCCCGAGCCTTCATCACGTTCGGCATCGTCCTCCGCCCAGAACTCGCTGGCCTCGCGATGGCATTCAGCTCCGTCGCAGTCGTCACAAATTCACTGCTGCTGAAAGGATTTCACCCGACCAAACGAAACTGGATATCCGACATCGCACCCGTCATCATGCTCATTGGTTTCACGGCGGTGTTCTTTTTGTTTGCGAGGATTAGTAGGTGAGGTTTTACTTGGTCTACAATCAAGCAATCTTAAAAACCTTGCTTCAATTACGCTTCAATGTATGAATCAATCTATCACAAACCCTTGGCTAAATTTGCCTAATAAAGCTCCATTTATTGCGGAAATTGATAAAGTGTATTTCGAGAAGTATCCGAAAAAAATATCGCATGTGGAGTCGGGTGTCTTGCCCGATGCGTATTTAGGGAATTTTGAAAATGCAAAAGTTATTTTTCTTGCTCTTAATCCAGGCTTTCATAAAGAGGATCTGCAGTCCTATATGAATGACTCATCGTATATAGAAGCAAATCGTGCAAGTCTTCTTCAAAAGGCAGATGATTTCTATGTTTTGAATAAAGAATTTGAAAAATACGAAGGCTACAAATGGTGGAAGAAAAAATTAAAATCACTCATCGATGATGGCATTTCAATCGATACATTAAGAAAGAAAATTATGTGTATACAGTATTTTCCGTATCATTCTATCAAATATCGACACACTCAACAGCTATTGCCGTCTCAAGAATATTCTTTTCATCTTGTGAAAAAAGCAATCCGTCTTAAGAAAAAAATTGTTCTCATGCGTAGTGAAAAAATCTGGCTGCAAGATGTCCCTGAATTAAAGGGGGAATACATGAAACTAAAAAATTATAGGAATCCAACTGTTTCGAGGGGCAACATGGAAAATGGAGAATATGAAAAGATATTTAGATTACTATCGGAGTAAATTTTACCCCCGCACTCTCTCGCCTGCATCCAGATGAGTGGATGCTTGCATGCGTTCGTGAAAGGGTGTACTCTTGATCACCTATGAAGACTGACATCATCCAAAACTATCGCCGATCCTTCGAGCAGTTCGCTCGGGAACATCAGGGCGTTGAGTGCTGGTCGGCGCGGGATTTGCAGCCGCTGCTCGGGTATGAGAAATGGTCGAATTTTACAGAGGTGATCGCAAAGGCGATAGAATCCTGCAAAAACAGCAGACAGGAGCCAAAATATCATTTTGCCGACGCCGGTAAATTGATCGAAACCGGCAAAGGAGCACAGCGTCAAGTCGAGGATTATTTTCTCACCACCACTCTTGATAACCTATGAATACTTCCCCACTCCCATCGACAGCAACCGTTCTTTTCCACGAGAAAGAAATTCGCAAAACGTGGCACAGGGAACAATGGTATTTTTCTGTGATTGATATTATCAGCGCGCTCCTTGAGCAGCCGGATTTTAAAAAGGCAAAAAGCTATTGGACGACGCTGAAAGGACGTTTGAAGGAGGAAGGAAGTGAGTTGGTCACAAAATGTGACCAACTGAAATTGCAGTCTGCCGACGGGAAATTTTATGAAACAGATACTGCAAACATTGAAACATTGCTGCGATTGATCCAATCTGTTCCATCCCCAAAAGCTGAACCTCTCAAGTTATGGCTTGCCAAAGTCGGGTACGAACGCGTGCAGGAGATTCAGGATCCGGCACAGGGTATCGATCGCGCGCGGGAGCTCTGGAAAAAACATGGAAGAAGCGAGAAGTGGATCCAGCAACGCATGATGGGGCAGGAAACAAGGAACAAGCTGACGGATTATTGGAGTAATCACGATGTGAAGAAAGGCGAAGAGTTTGCGATCCTGACGAATATCATCCACGAAGAATGGACAGGGCTAACGGTGAAAGGACATAAAAATATGAAAGGGTTGAAGTCACAAAATTTACGGGATCACATGAACGAAGCAGAACTTATTTTCACGGCGCTGGCAGAACTCTCCACACGTCAGATTGCAGAAAGTGTTGTGGCAAAGGGTCTTGAGGAAAATAAGTCGCCTGCGAAAAAAGGCGGCCGCATTGCAAAAAATGCAAGAATGGAACTGGAAACAAAGACAGGGAAATCTGTCATCTCCAAAAAGAATTTCCTGAAAAATCCGGAGCGCAAAGAATTGTCGAATGGGTAATGCGATCTGTGAAAACAGAGAAAGAGCCGCTCTCGCAGCCCTTTCTCTCCTTCCCTGCCAATGATGAACCGATGATGTGTCTGATTACTGACCGATCTTCATCTGACCTTTCATGTGCTTCATGAATGCAGGACGTGTCGGGAGCGTGATCCCCTTTTCCTTCGCAATCTGTTCGATGGTCTTACCACCGTCGATTGCAGCTTTGAGTTCTGCTTCTGTCATGCCGAGCTTGGTTGCGAATGCGGCTTTATTCATCATGTCGGGTCCACCGTGCTCGCGACCACCCATCATCATGCCTCCGCCCATACCGGACTTGAGCGCAGGGTTCGCAGCGATCGCATCGGTGATTGCCTTATGCATTGCCTGATCTGCAGCAACGACTGCCGCTTGTCGCTGTGTGTCATCCGTAATGGAGAGTGCGGCGGTGAGGGCTGTCTTGTGCGTCTGCATCGCACTCTTCTGGATCGCAACGAATGCATCCATGTTTGTCATCATCGCGCTCTCTCGATCGATCATCGATTGAATCTGTGGGACCGTGAGCGGTGTTTTCTGACGGTGCATGAACATGTCTGTCTTGGATGTTGTTGATGCGGTCGTCGTTGCGGTGGAACTTGGCGTTCCCTGTGCGCTACTGATCTGCGCAAGAATCGGAATCGCAAGTGCGATACTGGAGATGCCGGCGATGGCGCCGAGTGTGAATTTGTTCTTCATACCTGAATGGGAGAAAAGAAGTAGAAAACTATCGCGACGGTTGCCACTATAAAGGAGCGATATTAAGAGACGATGAAGGTGTTTTTTTGTTTACGACAGGTACACCGTGAACGTCGTCCCTTCTCCCTTCGTACTTGCAATCCCAATGGTCCACCCGTGCAGATCAACAATGCGCTTGGTGAGCGCAAGGCCGAGGCCAAGCCCTTCTTTGCTGCCATTCGCACGCGACGGATCTTCTTGAAAGAATCGATCAAAGATATGCGGCACTGCTTCATTAGAAATCCCTTTCCCCGTGTCCTGTACAGAAAACAGATCCGGCGTCAGCGTCACGATCACGCGACCATGAGGCTTGTTGAACTTGATCGCATTCGTCAGCAGATTATTCAGAACTTGTCTCAGGAGTGTTGGATCGCCCTCGACGGAAACGTTCTCGGCAATGTACGTTTCAGTCGTCACTTTTTTTTCTTGCGCGAAGGATTGATGTTGCGAAATTGATTCGAGCACGAGACCGGAAAAATCGACAGTCACTTTTTCCAGAAAAAAGTTGTCGAGACGCGCGAGCTCCAACAATCGTTCGACAAGCGTCGACATATCGTGCAGTCCTTTTTTCGCCGCACGAATATTCTCGAGATACTCACCGGTGGCAAGCGCGAGGTCGAGAGAAGTGCTGACCGATGTAAGAGGAGTCCGCAATTCATGCCCCGCATCTTGCGTAAATTGTTCGAGTCGCTCCATCATCTGCTGAGCGGGTTGCAAGCTCCGGCGTGCGAAAAAGAGGCCGACGAAGAATGTGAGAACGGAGATTGCAATGCTGATGAGCAGATACATCGCGATAGGAATGAGCAGGTCATTCGGCGGCGAGCGATCTGCGACTTGGATGTACCCCACAATCTGTCCGCGTCGTGCAATCGGAGCAGTCAGAACGTCGTACGATTCGTCATCAAGCATGAATATTTGGACAGAATTAGCATGTTCGAATGGAATATCTTCAAACAGCGTTCCGGTGAACAAACTCTGTCCGGATGCATCGACAATGCGAACGTGATCGCGCTGAAATCGGGGCAGTGTCGGCAGTGCGTTGAGTGCATCGGGGCGTGCGACGAGCATTTGTAACTGTCGCTCCAGACGACCGTGATTCATCCGCTGTCGATGCACCACATCCGCAGAGATAAAAATGGTTCCCGTGATCATCAACAGCAAAAAGACGAATGCTGTGAACTGCAGTGCGATCCGATAGCTGATGCGTTGGAAGATCATGGAGGAAGGGAAGGAGAAGAAGATCAGTCTGCTGCGATGACGTAGCCTTTATTCGGCACAGTCTGAATCGTACTCTTGCCAACCTTGCGGCGCAGAAATGCGACGTGCACATCGACGGTATTCGAAAACATCAGTGCGTCGCTATTCCCCCACACGTGCTGCAGAAGTTGTGTGCGATCCTGCACGATGCCTTTGTGCCGCATAAGGAATTCGAGCAGACCGTATTCTTTTGGCGAGAGACTGATGCGCTTTTTTCCTTTATGTAACTCCTGCAGATTCGTATCGAGTGTCAGTCCCTGCGCTTGCAGCACGGGCGACCGTTCTACGGTCTGACGTCGGAGCAATGCTTTAACACGAGCGAGTAACACATCGAGGTCGAATGGTTTCACCAGGTAATCATCCGCACCGAGGTTGAGACCCTCGATCATTTCCTGCTGTTTACTCCGCGCCGTAAGCATGAGGATCGGCATTGTTTTTCCATGGTCACGAAGCATGGAACACAAGGCAAAGCCATCCATGCCCGGTAAGTTTATGTCGAGAATCAGCAGATCAATTTCCTGCGTCATCGCGAGCTCCAGCCCAACTTTGCCATCATGCGCAACGCTCACGATATACTGCTGCAGCTCCAAAAACTTCTTCATGTTGCCGGCGACGGTTTCGTGATCTTCAACGATGAGGATATGCATGCAAAAAGGGGTAAGAATTCCAGCATAGCCGCACTGCATGAAAATGAGATTAAAATGCTCGAGAAAATGATGAAATTCTGAGCCAAACACATGTGAATACACGCTTTTCATGTACTTGACATATTTTACTAAATATGTGATTATATCTATCCATGCAAGCCATTCTGACAGCATTTGGCGCACTCTTCCTCCTCTGGGTTCTCTTTGGAGCGCTCGACGGTGACGACAGCAAAAAGAAGGAATCTGGCGATGAAAGCGGCAATCTTTTCGGCAGCGTTTTCAAACTGATGATGGCTCCGCTCCTTCTGATTGGCGGACTGTTTCTTGTTCTCGGAAAAGCTCTGTGGATGGTGCTGCAGGCAATGCCGGAACTTATCGAACTTCTGTGGAAATATCTTCGAGTTGCATTCCGTGTCATTGGGAAAATTTTAAAAGGAATCTGGAAGACACTGAAAATATTTTTCAAAAGTACAAAGATCCTGCAAAAAATTATCGCATGGGTACTGCGCGTAATGCGATCAATCATGAATGCTTTTATGAAGATTGCAAAATGGGCGATGAAAAGTTTGAAAGTTTTAGTGAAGATGATCGTGCGACTTGCACAATTCATACTTCGAGCTGCAAGAAAAATTCTGACATGGGCATTCAACATCGCATCAAAATTTCTGAAGATTTTTCTGAAGTTGCTTAGGAATGTCGCAAATCTAGCCATGAAACTACTTCGCTTCGGAGGAAAATTGGGAATGAAACTATTGAAGTTCTTGAAACTGTGGAAAGTGGCTCTGAGAATGGCAAAAGTATGTATGAAGATGATTGGAAAAATTCTTCACTTCGTTCTAAAAATTATGCGAAAGATCATTCATCTTTCCAATCGCATTCTTCGCTTTTTGATAAAACGATTCCCCTCTTTGCTTCGCATTGCGTTTGCCATTCGTCACATTTTTCGACCAATACTCCGCGTATTTCTGTTTTTGATCACATTCAGAATTCTTCAGAAGAAAAGAAAACATACGCGCACGGAACAGGAGCACTCTGCACATCACAGAGAAGATGAATACGTATCACACGAAGAAAAGAAAAAACTTCATGTGCTCCAAACAATCGGCTGGCACACGCGCGGACAGCTCAGCAGATTTGCGATGTAAATTATTTTTTGAGATGTGCTCGCCACACAAATCCTTCCGTTCCATCAGCGAGTCGCACCTGCACCCACGAATTATGAGCAATGCGGAGAACGGTGACTGCGTTTCCTTTATATAACTTTCTGATGACATCTGCGGTGATCCGAGAATCGCTGCGAACATTCAGTGTCGGTGTTGCAACAATGCGTTTAAATGGCTCTGATACGATCGAAACTGATGCAATGGGAGGAGGTGTTTTGGATGCCTGAGAAATCGGTTCATCGGCGATCACGCGCACGGGCCTCGGGCTCGGCATACCGAATCGGTCGCTCATGAGGAACAGAATTTTTGCGACTTCCGCACGGTTGATGGGGGCATCGGGTCGGATAGTGGTGAGATTTTTCGCATCGGTACTATCTCCATTCACGATGCCGAGACTCCGAGCGGTGAGGATCGCATCGGCAAAAGGATGCGCTGCGGGGAGATCGGAGAAGGAATTCTGCAATCCCTTCGCAATCGGCACATTGAATGCTTCGAGTGCAGTCTGCAAAAATGCGCTGCGGGAAATAGGAGTGTGTGGATCTGTGGACGCTGTGTAGAGTGAGAAAGAAAGTTCCCGCATGTGACGCATGTAGGGCAAAGACCAGTCTGCTGATGTCGATGCATTGATTGTCGGAGATTGATTCGTCATCCCCAGAATCATCTTCGCAGTTTCTGCGTAGCTTGCAGAGCTATCGGGTTTAAACATATCTAACTTTTTCCCATGAACATCGTTGTAACCGGATACCACATCACGACTCGTGAGACGCAGAACGTAGGACGCGTACCAATCGCCGAGGAGTACATCTTTATAAGAACTTGTCGGGATGTCCGGCTTTTCTGCAGCAATATTTGAATCTGACCCGAATCGTTTGCTCACGAGTGATCCGATCACTTCCTGCGCACCGCGACGATTGCCTCCGCCCCCTCCGCCACCGGATGTGCTTGTGGATGTTGAGTTGGTACTACTTGTCGTTCCGAAGAGGGAGAAATCGGAAAAACTGGTCGTCGTGCAGCTGACATCTTTCGCTCCCGTATCGACGCTGCACGAACTCAGCGCATTCCACGATGATCCGTCGTAACGGTAGATCCACAGTGATGACTCGCTTACCGATGTCACGTCGCTCGCTGTGTACGAAATTGTCACTGTGAGTGGCTGCAGGAACGACGTGACGCGCGTGGATGCGTCGGTGAGTGCGGTCAGATTGAAAATATTTCCGGCCTGCGTGAAACCACTCGGCGTTCCGGCAGTCGAAGTCACCGGAGATTTTTCAAGTTTCTTCGCCTGATAAAATGCATCTGCAGCCGTTGCCGATGCGGGAATGGTAAGGACGATGCCGTCATCGCCGTCGATACTCACTTCCCCTCCGGCGCTCGTCGTTATTGTTTCGTCCGTTTGCTCTTCGACATCCGCAGACCCTGTGCATCCGGTTGTCGTGAAATCGAGTGCCGATCCTGTTGCAGTGTTTGATGAGCTATCTGCAGAAATCACACGATAGTAATACTGCGTGCACGAGAGCAGACTTCCGATGGTCACGCTGTGACTCGTCACGCGCGGAGACGTATCTGCGAGTGTCGTGAATGATCCATACGCAGAGGATGGTCCGTACTGGACGCGGCTCGACGCCGTTTCATTGGTTACCCATGAGATGACGGCACCCGTTGAACTTTCCGTAGCGCTCACGGAAGAAATTACGGGAACTGTGGAATCGAGGATGGTAAAATTCCATGTCGTGGTTGTCGTGAATCCTTGGTAATCGACACCGCGAGCATCTTGGAATGTATTTTTATTGATGATGATGTAATAGCCGGAACCTGCAGTGAGTGTGGTAGCGGGGTTCACGGTTATTTGCGTTGTGCCGCTTCCCGATACATAGCTAGTGTTGTTGCCGGCGATACTTTCAATCGTCGTCCCGTCGGACGCAGCTTTGATCACCAGTGTTCCCGTTCCACCCTGCACCGCTTCATCAAATGTCATGACCAAATTTGCCGTAGTGGAAACACCCGTTGCTTCATCTGCGGGAGACAATGTGACAATCGCAGGCGCGGTGGTATCAGTTGCCGTTGTCGTAAAGTTCCATGTCGTCGTTGTGCTGATCCCTGCGTAGTCGCGACCGTACGCATCTTGAAATGCATTTTTGCCGATGGTGATGTAGTAACTGGTATTCAAAGAAAGTGCAGTTGTGGGATTTGCAGTGATTTGGGTCGTGCCCGACCCTGTCATGAGCGACCCCGTCGACATCAGTGTTTCTACCACCGAGTTATCGCTCGATTTTTTGATGACGAGTGCGCCCGTCCCGATCTGAATTGCTTCACTGAAGGTGAGCACGAGATTCGCAGTCGTGGAGACACCCGTTGCGTTGTCCGCGGGCGAGACGGTGGAGAGTGTCGGATTCGTAAGATCCGCCGTGGTGAAATTCCACGTCGTCGCAGCAGAGATGCCCGCATATTTATTGGCCGCGCGATCTTTGAAAGCATTCGCGTGAATTGTCACGTAGTAATCGACATACGCCGTGAGGGTACTTGCCGGATTGATCGTGATGATCGTCGTGCCGGAACCGGAGACGTAGGTGGTGTTATTCGCCGCAATACTTTCGATCGTGGAATCATCACTCGTTTTTTTGATGATGATCGTTCCCGTTCCACCCTGCACGATTTCACTGAAGGTGATGACAAGGTTTGCCGTCTGATTGATGCCGGTGGCGTTGTCGGTCGGTGAGAGTGTGGAGACAGTGGGAGCGGTGGTATCCGAAGACGTGAAATTCCATGTGGTCGCTGTGGAAATGCCGGCATAGTGCGGACTGTTTGCTCCCTTGAATGCATTTTTTCCGATGTTGATGTAGTAATCGGTGTCGGTCGCAAGCGTCGTCGAAGGGTTGATCGTGATTGTTGTCGTACCCGATCCTGAGATGAGTCCGCCCGTCATCATCAATGTTTCCACGACGGAGTTGTCACTCGATTTTTTTATCACGACAGCACCTGTTCCCCCTTGTACCGCCTGATCGAATGTGATGACGAGGTTCGCAGTCGTGGACACATTGTATCCACCATCTGCGGGCGAGAGCGTTGAAACACTCGGTGCCGTCGAGCCCGTGTTTTCCCACCATGTGACGTTGTCGTTACTGTTCGTGAGTCCTGCGCTCACGACATCTTTGTCATTGTCACCGTCCACATCGATGATCTGCACGCGTCCTGCTTGTTCAAATGTTGCATTGATCGTGCGCGAGGTGAATGTCTCACTTCCATTATTATCGAACCACGCAATCGTGTTCGCATCGTATCCCGCTGCGGCAATGTCCTTGTCACCGTCGCCGTCGATGTCTCCGATAGCTACTCCCTCGGCGGTCGTCAGACTCCCGACTGAGCGTTCGGTGAATGTTTCGCTCCCGTTATTGTCGTACCAGATCACCGCGTTCTCCGAATACGCTCCCACGACGACATCTTGGTCCCCGTCATCGTCTACGTCCCCGACATCCATGTAGTACGGAGTCGTCACGGAACTGTCGACGGTGCGCTGGGTGAATGTGCCGGTTCCGTTGTTGTCGTACCAGAGCACTTTGTTTCCTGTTTGCCATGTGCTCACGATATCGCTGTCTCCGTCATCATCAAGGTCAATGACTTTGATATCGAGCGGCGTGGTGTTTCCCGTACTCACCGTGAACTCGGTAAAACTTTCGCTGCCGTTGTTCTGCCACCAAATAATGCTCGTCCCATATTTGCAGGAAACAATATCGATATCCGTATCGCCATCCATGTCCCCCGCATCGACACAGGTACCTTGATAACTGGAATTCAACGCGCGCTGCGTGAAGGTCTCGCTGCCGTTATTTTCATACCAACCGGTCTTCGGCGTATTCGCGGCTCCAAACACGATATCTCTGTCTCCGTCTTCATCGATATCGATCACTTTCACATCGTAAATGCCATCGATGGATCCGTCGATCGTGCGCTCCGTAAACACTTCGCTCCCGTTATTGTCCCACCATGTCAGGTCGTTTTGGACATCGGACACGCTCACGATATCGGTGTCCCCGTCTTCGTCGAGGTCGATCGCTTCCATGGCACGGACTTGATCGTAGCTACTCCCACCGACCTGACGCTCGGTGAAGTTATAGGCTGCGGCATCAGCAAAAAAAGGTAAGTGGAGGAGAAGAAAAAAACAAGCGCATCGAATTCCTGTGCCCTTTGATAAAAATGCGCGACGCATGTACATGGAAGATTATCAGGATTCTGCGGCAAAATGATGGATATCGCTTTGATTCGCGCTGAAGAGTGTTGCCTTACAATAGTAAGAAATGATTTGTTTTAAGGCCAAAAGTCCATACAATCTCGCCATGGATTTTCTCAAACTTCACACCTTCGTCGTCGTCAACGCCTTCTCGGTGCTCACGGTCGTCGGCCAACTTATTGCGCTGATTGTGCTTATGATCCTACTCAAAGAATTTTTTGCGAAGTCGGAAACAAAGTTGGGAAAGTGGATCGTGAAGCACGGAATGCCTTTGATGCTCCTCGGCGCATTCCTCGCAACTGTCGGCAGCTTGTTTTTCTCGGACATCGCAGGATGGACGCCGTGCAAAGATTGCTGGCTGCAACGCATCGTCATGTATCCGCAAGTCTTGATACTCGCGATCGCTCTGTGGAAGCAAGATCGAAATGCCGCATGGTACATTATCGCACTCAGCATCATCGGAATTGTCCTTTCTGCTCATCACTACGGTGAACAACTCGAAGCGGCAATGACACCTGTACCGGACGCGAATGGCGTGAATGTTCTACTGAAGCCCTGCGATGGCAGTGGTGTCTCGTGTGCGGCAACCCAGATCCACTTCACCTTCGGCTACATCACGCTACCGATGATGGCGCTGACGGTGTTTCTGCTCAATGCTCTCACAAGTGCGATGATGATCGTTGCACAGAAACGGGAGTCGTTATTGGATCGGATCAGGAATAAACTTCAACGCTAATCCATTCATGCAGCACCGAAGTCCCGTAGGTTTCGGACCATCGGTGAAGACGTGACCCAGATGTCCTCCACATTTACTGAGAATTTCTGTTCGGGTCATGCCAAATGTCGTGTCTGTTTTTTCAATCATGGCATCCGGTGAAATCGGCGCCCAGAAGCTCGGCCAGCCCGTTCCTGAATCAAATTTTTGTTCAGACCGAAAGACCGGAATATTGCAGTCTGCGGTCACGAAAGTGCCTTTCCGATGTTCATTGAGAAGCGGACTTGTGAACGGGCGTTCTGTTCCGGCATCGCGGAGGATTGCGAGTTGTTCTGGGGTAAGGTCGGGGTTCCAGCTTGAGGAAATAGAGGGTGAAGAGGATGTAGAAGAAATAGAGGAAAAAGAGGAATTTTGGGTAAGGGAAAATTCCGAAGAAACTGAAGATGTAATAGAAAGTGCTACCGGCAACTGATCACTGATACTCTGATTATCTGCTCTCGTGCACGCGGATAACAGCAATACTGCCGATAACGAGAGGATGAAGGTGCGCATATGAGGAAGCGTAGCAAATGAGGCACTCTTGAAAAAGGTGTAGTGACCATTTTATTCCACCGATTTCTTTGTTACCTCAATCGACACTTTTCTGACAATGCCTCCCGTCCGCGCTTCGATGACGAATCGCCCAATCTGCGGATGAAAGACTGTGTGAAAATCCGGAGCAAGTGCATCGGCAATTTTTTCGCCGTTCACAAACCAACTTACAATTTTTATATCTGCACTCGCCTCTGCCTCCAAAATCACTCCCTCATCTTTATCGGGAATCAGCGGATCGAGCTCAAAAGAATCACCGCCATGCGGCTGCGTGATGTCCATAAAATGCGCCTCACTAGATGACTGACTCACTCCTGCGATTCCGCCACAGAGTGGAGAGTTCTTCGTCGGCACTTCCGGCCATCCGTTTTCCCGCGCCCATTTTTGAGTGTCTTTCGGAAACACTGCGAAGGTGGTGTGATTGATAAATTCCTGTGGACACAGAGGCGTTGCGAGTAATCCATTGCGCCTGTCGATTATGACAGAGCGAAACATATCGTCTTTTTCCTTCGGCTCTTTTCCTTCAATAAAATATTCAAGCATGGTATTGGTGCACTCGGGTGTTGGGAGTTTTCCGGAGAGTACACAGATTGGAACTTGCGTAATGCCACGCAGCATCGGGAAGGGACGAGGGGGAAATTCCGCAGTTGCCGCGATCATGACATCGTGAAAAATCGGCCCCGCTCCTGTGACTCCGGATGTTCCCTGCATCGGTGAATTATCAGCATTCCCCACCCAGACACCGACAAGAATGTCTGGAGTAAATCCGATCGTCCAGTTATCGCGGGAGTTTCGCGTCGTGCCTGTTTTCGCCGCTACGGGGAAAGGAAAATTGAGAGGGCTCTCGTCTCCAAATTCCGGAAGTCGTGCGCTGCTGTCGCTCAGAATATTCGAGATAAACCACGCTACTTTTTCATCGAGAATTGAAACACCTTCATCAATCGGATCACCTTTGATAGATCTCACGGACAGTGTTTTTCCGAGGCGCGGGAAAATGCCATAGACTTTCGTGAGTTCGAGTAGCGATACCTCCGCATCACCGAGCGTGAGTGCGAGTCCGTAGTGGTTGGGTGTGTTTGTGAATGATGTGATGCCTGCGTGTTTCAAAAATTCAAGGAGAGTGGAAACGCCGACTTTTTCGAGTACCTTCACCGCTGCGATGTTGTAGGAATTGGCGAGTGCTTCGCGGTAGCGAACGAGTCCGTGAAAACCAAAATCATAATTGCGTGGTGTGTAGGGGTTTCCTTCACCTGTGAAAAATTGTGTTTCGGTATCGGACACCGTCGTCGCGGGTGTGTCCCCTGCCGCCATCGCGAGTGCGTAGGTGAAGGGTTTGAGTGCGGAACCCGGTTGCCGCGGAGAGACTGCGACGTTCACGGCTCCTTCGTTTTTGATATCGAAATAATCCGCAGACCCAACCATCGCGAGAAGATCTCCGGTGTGTACATCGAGAACGACAACTGCGCTTGATGTCACATTTTTTCCGGCGAGCAGTTGCAGATTTCTGTCGATGATGCGTTCGATTTCTTGTTCCAGCGGCAGATCAAGCGTTGTCTGCACAGTCGAACGACCCAAAAAAAGTTCCGGCCTGCTTTCCTGTAACCAAAACACAAAATGCGGAGCCTCAATGGGGACTGTATCCTTTGAAAGCGCAATCGGCTCACGTATCGCATCATCGTACTGTTCCCGAGTGATAGACTCTGTGACAAGCATTGCATCGAGCACGCGCGTACGACGATCCTTCGCGGCCTTCGGATGGAGAAATGGATCGAGCGATGTCGGTGATTGTAAAAGCCCCGCGAGCAACGCCGACTGCGCGACGGAAAGTTCCTGCGGAGACACGCCGAAATACGTGTGACTCGCAGCATCGATGCCGAATGTTTGATGCCCGAACGAGGCAGTGTTGATATAGGACTCAAGAATGTCGTCTTTCGAAAGCGCGTGGTCGAGTTTCCACGCAAGGAATGCTTCATAGATTTTATAGAGAAAGGTACGACGTTCCGGCTGCACACGACTGCGGACGAGTTGCTGTGTGATGGTGCTTCCACCGGAGACGATTCGTCCGGCAGTCACATTTTGCAGAACCGCTCTCGAGACGGCTTTTGCACTCACGCCACTGTGATCATAAAAATCACGATCTTCGATCGAAAGAACTGCGCGGACGAAAGACTGCGGGATATCAGGAAGATGCAAAAATTGATGCGAACCAAAATCACGCGGACGCACTTCGTACAGAAGTTTTCCGTTCCGATCGAGAATCCGTACGGACTGCCGCTCGGTCGGATGCAGAAAGGATCGCGGCAACGGCCACAGAAAAAGGAGCAAAAGAAGAGCGATGGGAATGAAGAGCCACAGAGCGGTGCGACGTGTGATATGCATGATCACTGCGTATTTTTCACGTCAAACCATCCGCCCTTCGACTGCCCGAAAATTTCCGGGAAGTACATTTCCCATACACGCGCGGGACGCTCGTGGAAATGCCCGGGTGTCGTAGCGCGTACTAGGTAGTGATATTGGTAGACCCCTGCCGGCAGATACTCCGCAAACAGAAATACCTGATCGTCGCGGAATTCGTGATGACTAAACCTCCAGAGTCCGTTTTCCCAATAGTCGTTACTCCAGAAATCGCTCTGCATGGAACCAAGGAATCCCTGCTGCTCGGTATTGAGATCGGTATTGATAATCTCCATACCGGCCGGCAACGGACTTTCGACTGCGACAAGGTTCCTGTCTTCGGGAACAGTGATGGTGAGTGTGACAGTGTACACATTACCGACGATCACATCTGTTTTTTTACCCGTCAGCGGATGCATTTCGCGGAAAATACTCATCCCCTCTTCGATCGGTTCAATGACATCGGGCGGTGTGTAGAAATAGGAAAGAAGGAGATCGTAGTAGAGTCTTCCTGTACCATCTTTCGAAAGAAGTACGTTGTTGTCTGCACCACGAAGCATGTCTTTCAGTGCAATCTCGATGTCTTTTTTCTGGAGCACTTCGGCCTTGCCGACCTTCCATGATAATTTTTCTTTGCCGTTGAGTGACGCAGTGGATGTGAAATTAGCATCGAGTTCGCGCGTGCTCTTCAAAAATTCGACGAGAGTTAACAGTGAATAGGACGTCGATTGTGTCGTGTCCCAGTGACCGTCTGTGCGGACGGAAAGCATGTAACGAACGACAGGTGCGATCAGCGCATGGTCCGGATCAATACGAATCATCGACTGGAGCACGATCGCCGTTGTCCGGTTATTCGTGTTCATCAAAGATCCGTAGACATTGCTCTCCTCTTCTTCAAAATGTGTTCCGCGGGAATCAACGCGCGCGTGATTGAGAATCTCCGTGAGCATCGATTCTGCTTTAGCATTCACACCAATATTCTTGTAGGTCGTTGCAAGTTGCGCCTGCGCAAACAGAGGTAACTCTGCACGCTTCTCATACATGGTCGCGAGCAGACTTTCCTGTACTTTTTCAGCTTCCGTCTCCGAGAGGACAGAGAGAATGTAGACACGCGTTGCATTGTCGAGTTGGTCTTTGGGATTTTGAATACGAAGCACCGTCTGCAAATAATTCTTCGTGCGATTCATCACGCCGTCGTCGACATGGAAGCCTCCGGTTTTCGCCATGTTCATCGCAAAGAGAACATACGCCGTGAGCGCTGGTTGACTCTTTGCACTATCACTCCAATACCCAAATCCCCCGTCCGTTTGCTGGAATGTGTAGATACGTTCAAAACCCGCCGTCACGACATCTGTGAGTTTTTTCTTGTCTACAATATGGAATGCATCAAACCCTTGTAACTGCATGAGCGCGATGCTCGGAAGGAAACTCGAAACCGTTTGCTCTGCACATCCGTACGGATACTTCACCAAATACTCAAGTCCTTTCGGAAGATATGTCGCGAGACTTGGGGAAACAGACAGAAGTAGTTTTCCGGTCGAAGCATCGGCAACCGTCGGTGCATGTACTTTTTCAAGCGCGGCTCCCGTCCCGACAATGCCCGAGGTTGAGACTGATTGCGGCACGCCAAACGGGTAGACAGGGATCGATTCGACGATCTCATCGCGCTCGGCGCCGTTTGTCGCAAGGAAAGAAAGTGTCACGGAATTGGTTGGATCAATCCGCACAGGGAAAAGAATTTTCTTTTGTTGACCGGGTTTCAGCGTGACCGTCTGCAGCATGTCTCCGCGCGGAGTGAATCCTGTGCCCTTGAGTGTCACCGTAAATGTTTTTTCTGCATCGAGGAAATTATGAACAATCGCGCCGAGCGTGATGTCATCACCGATCACTGCAAAACGCGGACGCACGGGACGGACAATCACGTGTTTCGTTTCGATGAATGTGTGTTCGACGGTCCCGAACGTGTGGTCCTTCGTGTTTGCGATCGCGAGGATCTGCCACGTCGTGAGGTTATCCGGAAGTTTGAACGTGACGGTCGCTTCTCCTTTTGCATCTGTCACGACTGCAGGATGCCAATCCGCCGTATCGCGGAAATCTCCGCGCGTGCCGTCTTCGCCGCCTCCCCCTCCACCCTTTGAACCCGGCTTAAAACGTTCTTCGAGGTAGGTCAGCATTTGTGCCGTGTTGATCCCCAGACCACGATCACTGTAGAAAATGGAGACGAGATCGGGGGTCCAAAATCCACTGAGCGCAAGCAGACTCATGTCGACTGTCCCTACAGACACTTCGGCCTTCACGGGTTTTCCTCCAGCATCGAGCGTTTTTAGCTTCACCGTCACCGTTTCACCCGGTGCGTATTTTTCTTTATCGGTTTTGAGTGTGAGTGCGATTTTTTTCGATTCCGTATCGACACTGAGTTTTGTGTAGCCCAAACGGAATTCCGGAGCTCCCGTATCGAGACCATTTTCATTGAACGTCTCGCCGGAGCGCGGTTTTAAAATCAACACAGAGACGTACGCATTCGGCAGATGATCCTTGGTGATGGGAATGAGAATCGGCAGCGCGTTACTGGTGACATCAATCACTTGTTTACTGATAATTTGTTCGCGCTCGATCGTGACGAGTGCCTTCACTCCTTTTCCTTGGAATGGAGATTTTACAAGAAGTTTTGCTGTGTCGCCTATTTTATACGTCGGCTTGTCAGTAACAATCTCCAGACGATCGTTATTGCTGCGCGGCCAGTTGATGTAACTGTTCGACCATGCATACACGCTCGCACCCGCGCGCGACGTGCGACCTTTGGTATCAGTTGCAATCGCAACGACGTGATACTCGCCGCCCGCAGGGATTTTGATCGAGGCTACTGCCTTTCCTTTTGCATTCGAGGTTGCCGTGACAGCTGACACAAACGTATCTTTCGGCTCGTTGTCGTAGTAATACTCTCCGTCGACTCCTTTCTTTTTGATCGTATTCCAAATGCGTGAGTACAGTTCTATCTTGATAGGTGCATTTGGCTGTGGCGTGCCATCGATTTTGAATGTAACCAGACTGAGTTTCGCGTTCGCCCCCGGTGTCACGACATAATCTTCACTGCGGATGCCGACGTAGGTATCGGTCTTGTGCACAGTGACATTCGTCGTATTCCCAACCTGCTGATTATTCAGATCCGTAATCGTCGCCTGAATACTCACAATCTGACTCGTCGGCTTTTGGTCGATCGAAACGGGAACAGAGATTTTCAGATGTCCGCTTTCATCGAGTGTTCCCTTACCGTTTGCGATCTCATTCGACTCTTGGTAGCAATTGCGGTAGCAATACGCAGAATCATCGAAGGAATACCAGCCGTCATCATACGTATATTTATTGAAGTAGTAATCGTACGTCAGCATTTGCCACGTCACAGCAGCACCCGCCATCGGCGCACCGAAATAGTACGCACCGCGAATATCCGCCTCGACGGTGTCGTGATTGAAATACTCTTCCTTCGCAGCGGTCACATCGACCATGTATTCCGGCTTTCGATACGCAAGCACCTGAAACGATGAGTATGCATCGGAGTTATCGTAATAATATTTTTTACCAATGTCTGTGTCGGGCACGACATTCGCATTGATCGTGTAATACCCCAGCACTGCCTTTGCATCGATTGGGAAAGAACCGTTGAATGTCCCAAAATCCGAAAAAGGAATGGTTGCTTTGTAGACTTGATTCCCACTGTCATCGGTGACAACAACTTCCGCTTGCCGGTCTTTTGTGGGAAGTGAGAATGCCCCGTTCCAATCGCGCAAACGCATGATTCCTTTGAAGAACACCGTGTCGCCCGCACGGTACAGCGGCCGCTCTGTGTAGAGGAAAGAATCTACTCTGTATTTCCCGCTGTCTGTCGTATGAAACTCCGTGGAGTAATCGAAATTATTCGACTGAATGCCCTCGTTCCACATACTGCTCACGAGAGACAGGTCACCGTCTTTTTCGGCAGTCACAAAAAACTCAGGACTATTTCTATTTGCAGGCGATTCAAAATCTTTCAGAGTAAAATCAGATGTAAAAAATCCGTCTTTGTCCGTGGTTCCCGTGAGATGCGTTTTTCCGTCGAGCGCAACGAACGAAATCGCAGCCCCGTTCACCGGTGCAGCCGACTGCATATCGGTCACCCATACGAGCACTTTGTCACCGGAATACTTGAGCGTCACGGACAAATTCGTGAGGATGAAAAATTGTCTGCTGATGACGGGCTGTTTGCTTTGCGAATCAATATATTCGGGAGCCGAGACATCCATCGCGTACAAGCCGGGAGTTAATTTTTCGTTTCGCTTTTTTTCGATGTCGAGCGGCAACACCTGCCACACATCATTTTTCTTCTCGGTCTTCATATCCCATGACTGAAATCCTTCTTTTGTTTTCAGAGCATCCCTCGCCCCTTCGTACACATCACCGTTCCCTTGACGACTGCGAAGCTGGAGGAAATCCACGAGCGAAAGTTTTGCAAAATCTGCATGCAGCGTACTCACGTTCATGTGGTTCACGTAGTACACTGGCGGTTTGTCGCGCTCAAAAATTCCAAAATTCCCTTTGGAATGTATAAAGACTTTTGGAGGAAGCGGATCCGTTTTAAACGTGAATGTGTAGGGTTTTTTGAGATGTTGCCCGAACGTATCGCGCACGCCTGTCCCGAGAGTCACCGTGTACTCTGTGCGTGCGATCAGATTTGGATACGCAAAAATACTCGTCCCTTCCCAATCGGGCACGGTCCACAAATCTTTCTTTTCTGCATCCTTCACGACTGTGGGAGCCGGAGTGATCGTCATCCCAAGTTTCAGCGATCCGGAATCAACGGGATTTGTGAGATTGATATGGATACTGCCATCCCCGTATCTTGCGCTCACGACTTTCTGCTCACCGACTGTTTTGAATAAGACAGAAGAGCCACTCACACTCCCAAGCTCCCCTTCCGTGCCGCGAAGTCCCGGAAAGACATACAAGCGATACGTTGACTGAAAGAGAAGAGGGTTTTGGGGCTCGATCAAAATTTTACTTTTATCTGTCACCATCTTCCCGTCTTCGTCTTCCATCATGCCATAGAGAACGGAACGAAGAGGAAGTTCGTCGGGAGGCCGAACGGACATATTTTTTGGAGCTACCTGAGATCCGGATGCTGCGATGCGATAGAGTGCGATCTGTTTCTTTGCACTGGCAAGTTCGATGTCGTCGCTAAACTGCATCCAGATTTTCGTGCTCGGACCCGCGAGTGTGTATCCGTCCTCGGGAAAGGAAGCCTGCATCTCGGGACGCACCGTCTGAAAACTCCACGTAAAATCCGTTTCTGTCACGTCTCCAATCACGGTCTCGATCCCCTTTGGGACATGAACCGTGTATTCCGTATTTGCAATCAGCTTTGTCGTCGGAATGAACTCAATCGCAACGGAGCTCAACCATCTCCATCGTCCGGCAATCGGAGGCGTGATCGTGACAGGCCACTTTTTCATCAGAGCTTCCGCTGCGTCTCCCTGCACCTGCGTGAGCGGAATCATTGCGCGATCGAACACGAGTGTGATTTTTGAATCGGAACGAATACTCGTGGATCCAGGAGCCGGCAAACGAACCGATACTTTTGACGGACCTGCAACGAGGAAGAGGAAATCGAGATCACGACCGAGTGTCTGACCATCCGTCTTCAGAGCATTTTTCGGCAGATGAAAATTATATGTTGCACCCGCTTTGAGTTGCTGCGACGGATGGAGGACGAGAACCTCACTTTGCCATTGCCATGTTCCGCTGATATCCGAAGGTTTTGATATTTCCTTCTCCACACTCGCATGATCCATCAATTCCGGAAAACTGAAATGCAGATCAGACGACGCAGATACTTTCTGCCGCATGGAAAATTGTGCAGGAGCATGTTGCGATCCAAAAAATAACAACACGCCGATGACGAGAGCAAAAACGAGTATCGCCGGCACGAGCATTTTTTCTTTATTCGTCTGAAAGAATGACTGGAATGATGTCATGGCGTGAAGGGTGGAAGGTACTGCATTCTATCGCGCACTTCGTGAACGGAGCAATCATTTTCATACGGTATTCAGTGCGGAGAGAAAAAGATCGATGACTTGCTTGTGCAGAAAGAAGTCTCCTCGTAAGGTGAGACCCTATTCTTCCCAACGCACACGATGTCAAACCTGATCGAACAACTGAACTGGCGCTACGCAACGAAAAAATTTGATCCGTCGAAAAAACTTACCACTGAACAATTGAATACGATCCTCGATGCAGGACGTTTGTCGGCATCTTCGTTCGGACTTCAGCCGTACGTATTTGTGATCGTCGAAAATCCTGCACTCCGCGAAACACTGAAAGCAAACGCATGGGGTCAGACGCAAATTACCGATGCATCGTATCTCATTGTCCTTGCTGCACGCACAAATCTCGATGCGGCTTACGTGGATCACTACGTCGACATTATCGCTAAGGAAAGAGGAATTTCCACCGATTCACTCAAAAATATTCGGGAGATGATGGTCGGAAGTGTGGAAAGAATGTCTGCCGATGAACGCACGACATGGGCAAAGAAACAAGCCTACATCGCCCTCGGTTTTTTACTCAGCGCATGTGCACACGAGCAGATCGACGCATGCCCGATGGAAGGATTCGACGCCGCAAAATTTGATGAAGTGCTCGAACTTAATAAGAGTAATCTCACCGCAGCCGTCGTCTGCACCATCGGTTTCCGCGCAGCGGATGACGAAGCAGCAACTCAGAAAAAAGTACGCTTCCCGAAGAGTGAGCTCTTTGATATTAGGAAATAACCATGAAGCTCTCGATCCTCGATCGCCATCTTCATATCTCATTCACTCCGTGGGAAAAACTCTGCGGCATGCACAGAAATTTTTCGATTCCACTCTCTCATATAAAGGAAGTGCATCACACATTTCCAAAAACTTCATGGAGGGAACTGCGCATGCCGGGATGTTTTGTGCCGTGGGTCATCAAGGCAGGATCGTACTACACGCCTCGAGGCTGGGAATATTGGTTTGTGACACGACTGAAGAAATTTCCATTAATACTGGAACTTCGTGATGAGAAATATAAACGGCTCGTTCTTGGTTTTGAAGGCCAGAATGAGATTCCGAACATAGATCTGCAGTAACTTTTGATGATGATTGAGTTGTTTTGCGTGTATTTGCATAAATTTTAATAGTATGTTATAATATTCATTATGCATACAAACATAACACACAGAAATGCTCAAGATCGGTTGGATAACGAATTGAGACTTTCGTTGTCAGAAAGGCTGGATAGACTTAATCTCAAGGGGCAGATTCGGGATGAGTACATTGAAGATATTGTTGAGCTATGTGAAAAATTAGAAAAATCAGGCGTCGATTCGAATGGCATTGAAGTATGTGTAAATCAATGTATTCAAGCAATTACTGCAGCACATGATGGACAACCAAAATCAGTACACGACTACAAACAGCTTGTTGGAACTTCAATGGCACGCATTGAGCGCGAAGCTATTAGTGCCATCGGCGAACGTCTATCTAGACATGAAATTGACGAAGGCAATGATGCTACCAAATTATTTTATGAAATGACTGAAGCTGGAAGAAATCAAATGCGGTCAAGAATGCATCAAACCGGCAAAAGTGGAAGAACTCCTCCCAAGGTGAAACACATATTTTAAGATTTTTTTATATCATTTTTTTTCTTCTTATGAACATCCGCGAATCTATCAATACGCATAAAACGTTGAGCGCCATTGTCGCCGCGATTTTGATCGTCACTGCTCTCTTTTCGGTTGAGCACTTCTCGGGGCTGTCTGCATCGGTGGAACATGCACCGATCTACGGATCTCTGAAAATGCCTTCCGAAACTTTGCATGGGAGCGCTCCTCAGAAAAAAATGACAACGGCACAAAAACGTCTGGCACTGCGCAGACAGAAAGCATTGAGTGCGAAGCGTGTCAAAGTAAATATGACTCATCCCTCAGTGACGCGATGAGTACTCGCAACTCACAATCGAGCATGCGTCCTATGACTCTGAGTTCGAAATTTTTAGTACTCGGGCTGCTTTCTCTCGCAGCGATAGTACTGAGTGCTTCAACTGCAAAGATCCGTGCGAGCCTGATATCCTCTGCACCAATTGCATCTGCATCTACGCTCCCAAACACTCCTCCCAAAAACAAAAAAATCCCGATCATCGTCTATCACCATGTCCGCAGCCCCAAGCTCTTTGGTCGCAATACATGGAGTTGGATTCTGTCCGTATCTCCGGATGTTTTTGAAAAGCAATTGCAATGGATGGACGACCACCACTACACGACGATTGATCTATCGACCTACGTACAGATTATGAAAGGTGAGCGCGCCGGCCCCGAAAAACCAATCGTAATTACCTTTGATGACAATAACGAATCGCAATATACCGATGCGATGCCGAAGCTTTTGAATCATCACATGACCGCCGTTTTTTACATCATCACACACCGCATCGATCAAAAAACATTTCTCACAAAAGATCAGATCAAAGACATGTCTGCGAAAGGAATGGATATCGAATCCCACACCGCAACCCATGCCATGCTCAGCATGATCGGCACGACGCTCATGGATAAAGAATTAAAAGAAAGCAAAAAAACATTGGAGGAGATCACAGGAAAACCCGTTCTCCACATCGCCTATCCCCTCACCGCACAAAACGCAACCGTCAGACAACACGCCCGCGACGCCGGCTACATCACCGGCACCATCATGGATCCTCGCACTGCAACGGAAAAAGACGACTTCCTGAAACTCCCGCGGATTACATTGAATGATGGATCGAAGCTGGAGAAGCTGCTGCCGTAAGTGACCTGTTGTTATTTCAAGCCAATATCACATTCCGCTATGGATAAAGAAGAGATACTCATTCGTAAAGAGCAATCTCAGATGTTTAAAGCAGTTGATGTTGCTATCGAAATAGACCGCAATGAATTAGGAGATGATAGTGTCGAACGCGGATTATGGATGTACGAGCAGCTCATTTTTGATATTACAAATTTAGATGTTGAAGCAACGGAAATTAAAGACCGTTTAGATTTTATTCGAAAGCAATTGGCCAGATATAAAATCCTGCCACAAATCCCAACGATTGATGCAACTAGCCAAGAAAAGCCTTTAAGCGTGCGCGCTCAATGTGAAGCATATCTTAGAAGATGGATTCAGTGTTCAGGAAATCTTACAATTACTTTTGGCGAGAAACCGATAAAAATACTCGAAGTAACAAAAGATCGCGTAGTGCTGGATGATACACATTTCCCACAGATGCAACGCTCATCGAATGGAAAACATTATCAAATCAAACATATTCGATTTCTGGAGAATATTAAAAGGAGATGGATCACAGAAGTGGACGAACCCGAGCTATCTTAGCAAGCAATATCATCAAATTATTTGGCAGAATATTTTTAGAAACAAAATGAATCCTCTATTTTCGCATCCAACGAATCCAATCATATAATAGTATACTATTTAAATAGTATATGACTGTGTTCGGGATATAGCTAAGTAAGCGAACTGATGAAACCAAAATCATGTATACTGCTTTTTGATGAATCAAACATGCCGCCAATGCCAATCGGCCTTTGAGATCGACAATGCTGATCTCGCATTTTACGAGAAAGTTTCGCCAATTTTGAACGGGAAGAAAGAATTGATCCCGCCACCGACGCTCTGTCCGCAGTGCCGATCTGTACGACGGATGATGTGGAGGAATGAGAGATCTTTGTATACGAAAAAATGTGATCTGTGTGGAAAAAATAAAGTGTCCGCTTTTACACCGGATTCACCACTGCATACCTATTGTCACGACTGTTTTTTCAGTGACGCATGGGACGGCATTAGCTATGGAAGACCCGTAGATTTCTCTGTGTCATTTTTTGAAAACCTTTCAAAACTTTTTTTGGACACACCAATCCAAATCCTCTTTCAAACCGGCAACAATGAAAACTGCGACTATATGAATTTTGCAGGAGTTGAGTGTAAAAATTGTTACCTGATTTTTAACAGTGGCCATGATGAAGACTGCTATTATTCGAGAGGATTGATCGAGTCGAAGGATTGCATGGATATGCTTATTGGAAGCGGAAATGAGCTCTGTTACGAATGCACGAACTGCAGCGACAATTACCATCTTTTATTTTCGCAAAACTCCGCGCAGTGTTCCACGAGTGCTTTTCTTTTTAACTGCAGACGATGCAAGCATTGCTTTGGATGCACCAATCTCGTTGAGAAGGAATATCACCTCTTCAATCAGCCATGCACCAAAGAAGAATTCGAGGACGCGATGTCGCACCTTCGATCACATCACTACATCGTATCGACAGAAGAAAAAATGAAACAGATGCGATTAGACTGCATCCATCGAGCGACCAATAACATCAACACCGAAAGTTGCACCGGCGACTACATTGTCGAATCGAAAAATTGCACGGAATGTTACGAAGCGAAAGGTGCGGAAGATTGCAAATGGATGACGTGTTCCAAACTTTGCAAAGATTCATATGATCTTTTTGGTTTCGCATACGATTCTGAATTACTCTACGAATGTGTCGGCGTCGGACTCAGTAACACTGCGGCTTTTTCTTTTACATCAAGTACCATCTCCGATTCCTATTACTGTCTCTACTGCGACAATGTGAAAAATTGCTTTGGCTGCGTAAGCCTGATGCATAAGGAATACTGCATTCTCAATAAGCAATACACAAAGGAGGAGTATGAGGAATTGGTGCCGAAGATTATTGAAAAAATGCGCGCTGATCATGAATATGGCGAGTTTTTGCCACAATCACTTTCACCGTTCAGTTACAACGAAACCATCGCGCAGGAATATTTTCCTTCGACCAAAGAAGCAATTACAGAAAAAAGCTGGCGATGGAGTGAGTACGAAGCGCCGCTTCCGCACGTGGAAAAAATCATCAAAGCACAGGACCTTCCCGATACGATCAACGATACCCCCGATGACATTCTTCACTGGGCTATCGAATGTGAAGCGACGAAGCGACCATTCAAAATTCTGAAACAAGAACTGGATTTTTACAGAAATCTCGGCATCAGCATTCCACGTCTTCATCCGGACGAGCGACATCGCCAGCGGATGAAACTCAGAAATCCGTGCACGATCTGGAATCGTGCATGTGCCAAATGCCAGAACCCGATTGCAACAAGTTACGCCCCCGATCGAACTGAAATCGTGTACTGCGAATCGTGCTACCTCGAAACAGTCTATTAAGAAATTGCAGCATGTACTCATGTACCGTTACTTCAGTATACTAGTATAGTACTATACTAGTATGTTACGTGTTAAGCGGTTGATGAATATTCTCACTCCTCCGGATTCACCCCCTGCGCACCAATCAATTCCGCCCCGGAAGCTGAATTATTCACCTTCCCTGTGAACGTACATTTCTTCACAACCGCTGCGGTATGGACGCCGGGCACCAGCCATCCGACGATTCCCCCGACGTGACTCTCACCATCAATAGACGCGGACACCAGACACCGTTCCACAGTTGCCCCGCGACTGACTCCGAGGAGTCCCCCGACTTCGCTTTGGCCTGTGATACTTCCTTTGACAGTGCTATCGAGGACACTGCTCGCTTCGTAGCTGAGTCCTGCGAGTCCCCCCACCCACTGCCCACCTTTTACGATAACTCCGGATGTCACCTCTTTCATCGTTCCTTGATTTACTCCAAGGACGCCGCCGACTCCGTTATTACCGATCACCGATCCAGTGACCGACACTCTCTCAATATTCGCGCCCGATGACCAACCTGCGAGTCCGCCGACTTCGTCGTGTGCGGTGATATCGACATCCAGTGAAAGATCATAGATATGTGCACTCGAGCTCAATTTTCCAAACATTCCTGCGTAATCAAGTGACTCGCGACGCATAAAAAGATTGGTAATCGGATGACCGCGTCCGTCAAATGTTCCCGAAAATCCAAATCCATAATAGCCGATAGGGAAAAATCCGTGACCGTCGTCCCATGCGGATGTTCCTTCGCAGTTGATATCCGCCGCGAGCGCGTACGACGCGGTCGGATCCTTTGCCATATTTTGCAGCTGCACACAGCTCGAAATGAGATACGGATTATCAACTTTGCCTGTTCCTCCCATCACATCCCACGGAAATTGTCCGGGAGATTTATACACCGCGAGCACAAGGGACAGGCTGATGCCGATGATACCGACGAGAATGAGAATATCTCCCGGAACGAGGATTTTATTGGCAGCCGGTACGAAGCGGAAAGAAAACATGAGCGAGGTTCAGAGAATGAAAAAGCGAATGATGAACCAGAGAAAGAGTGTCGTGACGAATACCATCGGAATGCCGCGATTGCGGCCGCGTGTGTAGAGCAAAATCAAAAACACGACGCTGACTCCAAAGAGCACACTGAGTGCAAAGGCAATAAACGAGTACTGGATTTCCATCGAACGCATGAGGACAAAGAGTGATGCAGCCATCGTCGCGGTGCTATAGGAGAAAAACATTTCCGCAACTCCGCGCCAGTGAAGTTCTGCAAGGATTCCGACCGTCATGCTGATCAGAAAAATACCACCGTAAAAAATCCATGCGCGCGGGTCATACCCGAACATCGTGCCTCCCTGCACAATCAGACTCATCGCATATTGCTGGAACGTCGTCGCAAGAATGAGTGACACCGTATTCATCGACGGTATGTAGGGATGCTTGAACTCGACATCATGTAAATTTTTATCGGAAAATGTTGCGAGATGCCTGCCCTGAAACCACCCTTCCCACGCGAGCCCAAGAATCACAAGAATCGTGCTCGCCAAAAAAAGCGCGCCAATGGAGCTGGAGTTCAGAAGTGCCAGAAGAGGGGTAAAAAAAGTGGGTATGTGTTTCAGAGGAGAATAATCTGATTATTATAGCAGAACGAAGCCATTTTTGGTAGATGATCACACCGTAAAATCGATAGAAATGCCAGCATCGCGATTTTCCCCATTCAGAAACAATGACTCAGAGTTTCGGCCGTTCTGCCTTTCCGGTCGTTTTTTGGATGTTTATGCGGTAAATAACGTGTTTCTTTATTTCCTCAGCTTTCTGCTTTTTGAGCTCCGTGAGCAGTGGCGACACCGGCACTTTTCCTTCTTTGATAGAAGTCGCAGCATAACTATCGGCCAAAAGCATGTGAATGTCGTACATTTCGTTCGCATCGGTGATCTCTTCATACGTCCCCATACACATCACACTTTCCCACTCAAAACCGCTCTGCACGCGCTCGACCTGAAAACAGAGCTTCGGATTTTTGCGAAAAATGTTGATCTTTGTTCCGACTTCTGTGTGACTGTAGATATATCCGTATTTGTAGACGTAGGTGATCGGGTACAGAAAAGGTTGACCGTCCTCGGCACACGCGAGATGTCCGTAGTGCTGGGACTCCAGAATTTCTTCACATTCATCGAAGGTCAGATCGGTGCGCATGAGTGGATACTATCACTACGTTCTGCATTCGCCTAGACTGCCTTGGCATTTCTCCTTAAACATCCATGCGACTGATCGCTCACATCTCCGATTTACACTTCGGAAAAGAGGATAAAAAAATTCAGGAATCGCTTCTGAAACATGTGCAAAATTTGAAGCCCGATCTCGTGGTGATCAGTGGCGATCTCACACAGCGCGCAAAAAAGCATCAATTTGTGCTCGCGAAAAAATTCATCGCAGATATTCCGTTCAAGACACTCGTGATTCCCGGCAATCACGACATGCCTCTCTACAATATGCCGAAACGATTTTTGAAACCGCTCAAGGAATATAAGCGTCATATTACGGATGAGCTGAATCCTTTTTTTGCAGATGAAGAGATAGCTGTTTTTGGCCTAAATACAACGCGTTCGCTCTCCGGACTACTCGGGAAAATATCCAAAAAACAGATCGCGAAACTACACAAGGAATTTTCCGGTGTCGACGCTTCGCTCACAAAAATCGTTGTGACGCATCATCCGTTTGTGAATTCAAACGGCAAAAAAGTGCGGATTATTTCACGTGCATCCAAAACAATGAAGGCAATAGAACATTCTGGGGCTGATGTGATCCTCGCCGGTCATCTGCATATTGGTTTTAGTGGTGACGTATCCTCGGCTTACCACTTAGTCGGCCGTTCCATCATCGTCGCACACGCGGGCACGGCTTTCTCCACACACCATCGTCGCGAACCGAACTCGTTCAATCTTCTGCATATTCATGAAAACACGATTGATATTGAAGTACATATGTGGGATGAAAAGATTTTCACAGTGACGCAAAAAGCGACGTACAAGAAAACGACAAAATCCGCAGAAAAATAATCTTCTTTATCTTGCCTTTGCAAATATTCTGGCGGAAACTTGTCCCGTTCTTCCCACTTTTCTTATGATGCACCAAAACTTTTCTTCAGGCGGTCTTTCGTTTCTCATTGGCCTGCATGCACTTGGTATGATGATCTTTCTCATCGGACTGATTCTCATCATCGCATGGGCGATCAAATATCTGCCGCAGAAAAAACTTGAAATGGTTGCATGGTGGATGATTGGTATCGGGATTGTGGCAGCAATCATCACCTGTCCCCTCTTTCTCGGTCATGCACGATTTGAAAAAAAGGATCCCCCTGCGTTCAACGGAATGTTCCGCGATCGACCGATGATGAATGATCAGATCTTGCAGGATGATGCATCGGATTTTCAATGAGAATGCTGCGGCAACAGGATGTGCTCAGTAGTTTGAAGTGCGGAGAGTACAATCTTTCCCATGTCACACTCATCTCAGCCTGCACTGAAGGAGAAACCGCTGCATGACCACTACGATGCCGTGATTGTCGGAAGTGGGCCAAATGGCCTCAGCGCTGCAATTGCGCTTGCTGAGAAAGGAAAGAAAGTGGTAGTGCTCGAAGCGGAAAAAATTGCAGGAGGTGGCATGCGTTCCATGGAACTGACACTCCCCGGCTTCACACACGATCTCTGCTCTGCAGTGCATCCCCTCGCACTCGCATCACCATTTTTAAAAAGTTTGCCACTCGAAAAATTCGGACTGGAATGGATTCATTCTCCAATCGCACTCGCTCATCCGCTCGATGATGGAGATGTTATTGTGGCGCATAAAAATTTTGAGAAAACATGCCATGAGCTTGGCATCGACGCAAAGACCTATCGTAGAATTTTCAAACCATTTCTTCGTCGCGCTGATGAAATTTTTCAGAGTACACTGCGCCCACTGCAATTCCCGCGCTCGCCACTTCTTCTTTCCAGACTCGCGCTGCGCATTCTTCCGCCTGCAGAAAAACTACGCAAGCATTTTCAAACTGCCCGCGGACAAGCGCTGATCGCGGGACTCTGTGCGCACTCAACATTGCCACTGGAAGAACCACTCAGTGCAGGAGCGGGCGTGATGCTCACACTCGCTCTTCACGGCTATGGATGGCCATTTCCAAAGGGTGGTGCGCAATCTCTGACGAATGCCCTCATCGCGTATTTAGAGTCACTCGGCGGGGAAATAATCGTGAATCATCG
Organism: Candidatus Peribacteria bacterium; assembly: GCA_943355155.1. GTDB lineage: Bacteria > Patescibacteriota > Gracilibacteria > Peribacterales > Peribacteraceae > CALREJ01. Next base: position 68,583 of record CALREJ010000001.1, on the reverse strand, counting down.
CGTGTCATCGATGAAAGATATTCCCCCTGCAAAAGTGATTCTTTTTGATACGTCTCCGCGCGCACTCTGCGACATTGCAGGACAACGCGTCGAACAAAATTATAAAAAGAAAATAAAAGCCTATCGCTACGGTCCGTCTGTGTTCAAAATTGACTGGGCACTCAAAGAACCGATTCCATGGAAAAATGAAGAATGCGGAAAGGCCGGCACCGTTCACATCGGCGGCACATACGAAGAGATCGCAAAGTCCGAACGAAATTGCTGGAACAAAAAAATCTCCGACCGACCGTTCATCATTCTCACGCAACCGAGTCTGTTTGATGACACGCGCGCACCAAAAGGAAAACATACTGCGTGGGCGTACTGTCATGTGCCTCATGGATCGACAGTGGACATGACCGATGCAATCGAAAAACAGATCGAACGATTTGCACCGGGATTTCAAAAAACGATTCTTAAAAAATCCGTGATGTTTCCAGCGGATATCGAATCACATAATGCCAATAACATCGGCGGAGATATCACGGGAGGTGTGCTCAATCTCAAGCAATTCTTCGCGCGACCGATCTTGCAGAGAGATCCATACGCAACGTCCGATCCCTCGATCTTCCTCTGCTCCGCCTCGACTCCCCCGGGACCGGGCGTGCATGGGATGTGCGGGTATTTCGCAGCACAAAGCGCATTGAAGGTGTTGAAATAGTCCCAACATCGTCAAAAGGAACATTGCATGCATAGAAAGCAATCAATTTGTAGATTGAATGGATATTTCACCTTGCTAATATTCTAAGTTTAAATATAATAAAAAAGCTTTTACGGCTATTTGTCAATGCCGTGAGCACTGTTCATTTTCATCACTGGCAGATGAAAAATGAACAAGAAAAATGTTTCACTCTCGAGGAGTTTCAAAAGATGTTCAAGTTCCTGCGTGTCCTGTTCTTGGTTGCCACGATGGCGACGTTTTTTGCAGCCGGAGGCTGCAAAGTCGAAGGCGGGATCGTCCATCTTCAAAACGATTTTTCGACTGGGTTCGCTTCGTTCTGGAGCGAAGTCGGAACGGCAAAGTTGACCCAAAATCCGATCCTGCCTGAGCCCGAGCTGGTTCTGAGTTTTTCTAACGACACCGCTGGTCATCAGCTTGTGTCAGTTCCGTTCGTGATTGATGAGATCAACTTTTACGTTGGTCTCATCTACTTTGGCGCCCCGGGTGCCCTGACCGTGGAATTGATTTCCACAGTCGACGACACCTCGTTCGTTCTCGCCGACTACGGCGGGAAGGGAGGAGTTTCCCTCTACGAATTCCCCGAGGAATTCGTAGAGGGCTTTGTCTACCTCTCAATCCAATTCCTTCCCAATTTCGGGGAGGAGTATAAACTGGTCGTCGGGGGAGGAACGGGCGACTTCGTCCGTTCCCTTGAGTTCAAGACGGGCAACTTTCAAACCCCCGAGCCCGGCAGCCTTACGCTGCTCGGGATCGGTGCAATCTTTCTCTATAAAAGGAGGAAAAAATAGAAAATAAGCGTGTCTTATCATTTTTTCGCCTTCTTTGCCTGTGTAAATCACAGGCAAGAAAAAGAAGATCAACCGCAGACTTTTCTGCAGGACGATGCCAGCGTCCACTCCCCTCGAAGTCGCGCGAGCGATCTCGGGGGTTTTTATGTGCTGTTTTTTATTTTAAAACGACCATTGAATACATAAAAATGCTCCAATTGGCATATTGAAGGTAAATTTTCCCTTGCTAATTTGATTGTTTTAAATATAATTATAAAGCTTTTACTGCATTATGTCAATGTAGTAGGCAGAGTCCACTCGTTCCTTTTTCATCACTGGCAGATGATTAAGGAAAACACAATTCGTTTCAGAGGATTTTCAAACATGTTTCAGAAGTGTCTGCTGTTCGTGGTCGCCTGCCTGGCGACCTTTTCTCTTTCCGCTTCGAAGGTTGAGGCGGGAGTCGTCGGTACGTATCTAATTGACGACGACTTCGACGACCTCTCTGGATGGTCGTCTGTCAACGCAACTATCGTCGACGACCCTTTTCATTCGGGAAACAACAAGCTGGTTGCATTTGGGAATGGTGGAGGGCAACTCGTTTCGTCCATCATCACCTATCAGCCCAGCGCGGCGTATCATCTGGTTGGAGTTTACTCCACCGACGACCAAAGCATCGAAGTTGAACTGATGTTTCCAGACAGCGGGGACATCTTCAAGGTTTCAAATTTTACAGGGGATTCCGCATATCCCCTGTCGAACCCCACAGGTTCATTCGTGCTGCTCTTCAGCACAGCACAAATGTACCAGGACTTCCAGCAGTTCCCAGAGATCAATCAGGATTTTCAGGTCGTGCTCAGGGGGGGTAACGGCGACACCTACGATTTCGCCCAGCTTATCCAATTTACGGGGCTGAGCCCCGTACCCGAACCCAGCACATTTGCCTTGCTGATAATCGGTGCCGGCGCCCTCCTCTTCAGGAGGAAAAGGTAAACAAGAAAGCGTCGTAATTTTTTCGATGATTTCCTTTTTTGTGCGTAAAACCACTTACGAGGAAATGTAATCGCAGAGTAAAAGGAGACGGCTCGCCGTCTCTGGAGTGAATGCCAGCACTCACCAATCGACCTCGAATCCCCTACTTGGGACTCGAGGTTTTTTCATGCATCACAAAAAAGCCCCCTCACCCGAGGAGGCTTTTGAAAATTTCTCTTAGTGACTGTGGTGATGCTTTTCTTCTTTTGCAGCATGCTCTTTAGGTGGGCAATCACATGCAGCGCCTTTGCCGCATCCGCATCCCTCTCCACACTTGCAATCTGCACCTTTGCCACATGGGCAACCACCTCCGGATCCGCATGCACCTCCTGCGCATCCACCTTTGTTACACGGACACATTTTCTTTGAAATTTTGTGCCACATCACAACAGAAAACACGAGCGCGAGAATCGCGAAGGATCCCTCAGCGGAACCAAAGGACAAACTGCCGGCGACCATGTGCGTGTTCCACACACCGATGAGCGACGCGATTGTTGTAACAGTAAGAACCAAGGCGACGACGCCTCGAACGACTTTGCATCCCATACAAGATTGACCGGAACAGCAAGATCCACACATAGATGAAAGGGGGAAGGAATTGGAAAACGGCTACATCATACACCTGATTCTGGAAAAAGGAGCAGTACCTCACGGGTACCATGCTTCTGTCACTGGAAAATCCCATCATTCCTTGTAAGCAATGACAATCGAATGGGTCATAGTAAGCATGACAACATTTTCCGTACATCAACGGCATTCACATTGGGCGGAAGATATCGGTCCACAGGGACCATTACTTGCGCTTGCAGCTGTTTTTCTTTTTATCACGACACTAGCCGTGTTCCTCTACGCTTCGACGCTCTAAAGAATTCACATAGAAAAGAGGACAGCAGGAGACTCTCGATAGACGGGAGTCTTTCTGTATACTGACAACACTTTACATTCACATCCTCTCTATGTTTTCGCTTGCGTTCACGCTCTTCGTCGCAGGACTCCTCACGATTTTGCTTCCGTGCATTTTGCCGTTGATCCCGATCGTCCTCGGCGTCAGCATCGCAGGACAAAACAGATGGCGGCCGCTTGTGACGGTTCTTGGGATGCTTGTGAGTTTTGTCGGATCCACTTTTCTGCTGAATGTCGTTCTCAATCAATTTGTCGAACTTGCGAATGTGATTCAAACGTCCACGTATGCAATTCTCTTCCTCTTTGGAATTGGTTTTCTGTTTCATGAGAAAAAAATACAACTAATCGGTGCCGTACTCAGCGGATTCTTTTTTTGGAGCAGAGGAATGGTTGCTGTTTTGATCGCGATGATCGTCGCAGTGATCCTCATGGAAGTCGGCGGACGCATCGCTGCGCGTATTCAGCAACTGGGAATGGATGTGCAGGTGAAGGCAAGACAAGGACTCGGCGATCGATCTTTACTCACAGCATTTATCGTCGGCATCACGCTCGGACTTGTGTGGGTTCCGTGTGCGGGTCCTGCACTCAGTTTTGCTCTTGCTCTTGTGCGAAATCAGCCGGGGGTACAGGCGGCACTCTACCTTACCATGTACGCACTCGGCGCAGGCATTCCCCTGCTCATCATCGGCTACGGCGGACAAATTGCCGTGCAATCTGTGAAGAAATTAAACAAGTACAGCGGACGCGTAAAGGAAATTGCGGGAGCACTTCTGATACTTTCCGCGCTCGCATTTCAATTCAATCTTTTTCAGCAGATGCAGACGTGGTTTGTGGAACACACGGGATTTGGAACACTGGGAAATAGGATTGAGGAAAATTTGTTTGGAACGAATCTTGGACAAAATTCATCTGCGACTTCAGATTCTTCGACACAATCGAGTTCATTACGATCATCTCTTTCCTCTTCGATGCCGCAGCCGGGAACGGCTGCTGCTGGGTCGTTGATTTCTTCTGCATCATCACCATCCTCTTCGTCTTCCATCGCATTCATCAAGTCCGATCTCCCGATCCTCGGCAAAGCTCCGGATGATTTTTTGGGGAACGGTCCATGGCACAGCTCTCCGGCACTGCATTTGAAAGATCTAAAAGGCAAAGTCGTCCTCATCGATTTTTGGACCTACAGCTGCATTAACTGTATCCGCACGCTTCCGTACATACAGGGCTACTGGGAGAAGTATCGAGATCAGCCGTTTGTCTTGGTCGGAGTCCACACTCCCGAATTCACCTTCGAAAAAAGTGTGAACAATGTGAAAAGGGCGATCAAAGATCACGGACTCACCTATCCTGTTTTCCAAGACAATGATTTTGCAACGTGGAATGCATTTCAGAATCGCTTCTGGCCGGCGAAGTACTTGATCGATGCGGAGGGAAACATCCGCTACACACATTTTGGTGAAGGAGAGTATGAGGAAACAGATAAGGCAATTGCGTCGTTACTGAGAGAAATTGGTGCATCTGCGACGAATCAAAAACCAATGCCTGTTGAAGAAAAATCAAACAGGCAGCAAATCTCTCCTGAAATATATCTTCATTCACGCAGTTGGGAATCGTTTGGAAATAAAGCCGGAAATCCTGATGGAGCGCAGTACACCTACACATTACCGACAAACATGAAGCTTAATAATTTTTATCTCGATGGGCAATGGCAATTAGTCGATGATGAGCGACAAGTTCTGAGGAGTGATACAGGGAAAATCGGCTTCCGCGCACTCGCGGGCGAAGTGAATCTGGTTCTGGGACTGGCAGAAGGCGCATCTCCCGTTACTGCAGATATTACGGTCGACGGCAAAGCGACGAAATCAATCACGATCGACCATCATGATTTATATAATCTTTTTAAGGGTGACTATGGTACTCATGACATCATTCTCACGCTTCATGGAAAAGGTGCTGAGGGCTTTGCATTCACGTTTGGACAATAAATCTATCTCCACGGTTTTCGTATCTGCAGAGAGCTCTGAAAAGTCGATGCCTTCATCGAGTCGCCCTGCGTAACACCGGGAAAGAAACCGCGAAAAAAGGCTTTGAAATTTCAAGAAACAAAAATCCACACGTACCGACGCCAACGAGGATGACGAGATCGCGCATGGTCAGGGGCATGAGAGAAAACACGCTGCGCAATGGAGTCAAAAGAATGAGCATTTGCAAAGCAAAAGGAAGGATCGCGGATGCGGTGAGCCAGCGGTTGCGAAACATCCCGATCTCCCACACGCGCTTGACAGAGCGACTGTGAAAGGCGAGTAGAATTTCAAAAAATATGGAGAACGTGAACACGATTGTCCGCACATGATCAATCGGATCACCTTCCGAAAGATGCCAAGCAAAGAGTCCGAATGTGAGCAGACATGATGTGAGTGAGGCAACGAGGAGGTGAATCCACACACCGGAAAAAATCTGTTCGCTCGGCGGCCTCGGCGGTCGATGCATGATGTTCGGTTCTTCTTTTTCCATACCGAGTGCGAGTGCGGGGAGGCCATCGGTCATGACGTTGATCCAAAGAATATGGATCGGTAGAAGTGGCAGCGGTAAGCCAAGAGCAACGGTGAATGTGAAGAGGAGCATTTGTCCGACGTTCGCGCGGACGAGGTACAAAATAAATTTACGGATGTTATCGTAGATGCGCCTGCCTTCGCGGATGGCAACGACGATCGTCGCGTAATTATCGTCCGTCAGAACGAGACTCGCTGCTTCGCGCGCAACCTGCGTGCCGTCTTTTCCCATCGCGATGCCGACGTTTGCAGCGCGCAGTGCCGGCGCATCATTCACGCCGTCTCCTGTCATCGCAACAATCTCACCTTGCGATTGCAGTGCCTTGAGAATTGCAATTTTGTGTGTGGGAGACACACGGGCATAAATAGAAACTGTACGAACTGTTTGGAGGAGTACATCATTCGTCAATGTATCGAGCATACGTCCTTCGACAACGTCTCCGTCCATCCCGATTTGTTTTGCAATCGCGCGTGCGGTGACGGCATGATCACCGGTGATCATCACCGTGCGAATCCCCGCTCTGCGCGCTTCTTCCATGGCGGGTTCTACCGCAGCACGTGGCGGATCTTCCATTCCGATGAGTCCGACGAAACGAACGATCCCCACTTCAGAAATGGCCATCGCAAGAACACGCAGTCCTCGCTCCGCCATCAGTCTGCTCTGCTCTTCGATTTGTTCGGTGTCGGGAGATGTGCAGAGAGCAAGAATTTGTTCCGGTGCACCTTTCAGAAAAGAACGTGATCCGTGTCTGGTCTGCATGTATTTATGTTCGGATCCGAAGGGCACTTCCTCTTCATCGAAGGACAAACGTTCCACCGCACGATCTTTTGCAAATTTTAAAAGCCCCACCTCCGTCGGATCACCGATGTCGGGGAGCACTGCGCGATTGCAGGACGACGCGATTTGGATGAGCAGTTCCTCTTCCTCTTTTTCTTTTTTCACAGTCCACGTTTCACGCACCGCCATTTTATTTTCGGTGATCGTTCCTGTTTTGTCGCTGCAGATGACACTGATAGAGCCGAGTGTTTCAAGTGCATCAAGGCGCATCACGAGTGCGTTGATCCCGACCATTTTCCGCACTCCCATCGCAAGACAGGCAGTCACAACGGCGGGCAAGCCCTCCGGCACGGCAGACACCGCGAGACTGACGGCAAGAAGAACAATCTCCAGAAAGGGCAAACCACGCATGTATTCGATGCCAGCAAGAATGCTACAGAGCACCAAAACGATCATGCCCATGAATCCGCTCAATTTTTTCATGCGCACTTCAAGTGGAGTTGGCGGAGGTTTTGCAGCAGCGACAAGAGTTGCGATGCGACCGATCTCGCTTTCTGTTCCCACGGCCGTCACGACATAGGTTGCACTGCCGCGCGTGACGATGGTGCCTGCAAAAACCATATTGCGTTGATCACCGATCGCACTCCCCTCTTTCACGATGTCCGTTGTTTTTGTGACGGTGGAACTTTCGCCGGTGAGACTCGATTCATTCACTTCGAGATGCGAGAGCAAAATCAGTCTGCCGTCTGCGGAAATGCGATCACCGGTTTCAAGAAGAACAATGTCTCCGCACACGAGTTCGCGCGAAGGAATCATCATTTCCTGTCTTCCTCTTCGAACCCGCACGCTCGGAGAAGTGAGTGATTTGAGACTGAGGAGTGCCTGCTCCGAACGAAATTCTTGCGCAAAACCAAGGGCAGCATTGAGAAGAAGGATCGCGAGGATCGCAAAAATATCAATGGAATGTTCCAGTGATCCGTCTCCCTCGGCAGCACGTACGGCAATCGTCAGAAAAAGCGCACCGATGAGGATATAGATCATGACATCCTGAAATTGTCGCAGCAGTAAGACCCACCACGGCGTTTTCTTTTCCGGAAGTTCATTCCAGCCACAAGAATCACGAGAAACTTGAACTGAATTTTCGTCAAGGCCTTCGGTACTGCTTTGCAGTCTTTCTAAAACATCGCCGTAGGGAAGAGAAAAATACATCGTTCGCACTATACAAGAGTCACCGGAAAAATCATTGCACATTTAGTAATAATGTTGGCTGGTATACATCCTAAGGATGGCTAACGGAAGCGATTTTCGCTATACTAATAAGAATCTTTCAAACACACACATCCATGCACACACAATTTTTTCTCCGTCATAAAACTGTGGTCGTCCTCGGAGTCATCGCAATTTTTTCTGTGGTGATCGGGGGCACTACGATGCGGGCGCAAGTGAGTAGCGATGAAGGGACGAGTGATGAGTTTCAAGTTTCGAGTACGGAAGCTGCGAGTTCCGAGTTTCAGGTTTCGGGTGAAGAGAATTCCTCTGCACTATCTTCGGAGTCGGTATCTTCAGAATCTAATCTCTCAAGCGTAAGCAATGACACTGCGAGCTCACTCGCAAGTGACGATGCATCGTCTGCGGCCAGCGAAGAAAGTTCTTCCGCCAGCTCTGAAAGTTCTGCAGATACGCAAAGCTCGTCGCTCAGTTCATCGGAACAAAGTAGCAGCTCCGAGGAAAGTTCCGCTTCATCCACCGAACCCGAATTCGTCGCAAGCGGACTGCTTGTAAGCGATGCATTGATCGGGAAGCCGGGACATGTGTTCCCGAGCTTTTTGGTTCCGAAGACTGCAGACTTTTCCGATGCGTACGACGTGCAGAAGCGGGTCAAGATTACTCTGACAGACGATGCAAACATTCAAAGCGAGATGACGGAAACGGTGACGGATGAAAAAAGTGATTACCGCGTGACGATGAACGCTCCCTCGAGTTTTCGTCCAGGACATTATCGCTTTGTCGCAACGCTCGATCGTACAAGCACGATCACGGAAAAATTGACAGCGGCGTTCAGGGCATTGCAGGGACAGGATCCGGAGAGTGACTTGGTACTGGTTGATGAATATCTTGATTGGGGCACCGTGGCAGTGAACACGGACAGCAATGAATATGTGCAAGGAGACACCGTCACGGTGTCGGCAGCATTGATGGCGGAGAATGGAAGCCCTCTGTGTGTAGAAAAACTTTCCGGATCTTTCGATGATGGAAAGACCGATTCCATCCAGACATTTTGTAATGAAGAAGATAAAAAGCTGACACTCTACGCATCTGTGAGTGGCGACGCGCTCTTGAACGTAACAGCTCTCGATAAAGAAGTCAGCCGCGCCGTACAGAATCTGATTCACATCAATGTCGAAACGCCTCTTCTGAATGTCCGTCGAACATCCGTGACATACACCACACCACAAAAAGAAGAGACCATGACACTTGTCATAGAATCAACCGCAATGATTACAGGAACAATCCATGAACATGTTCCTGCAGGATTCGTCGTCTTGGATACAAAGCCGACCGCCACGAGCATTGCAAAAAATGCCGATGGCACGCGTATCACGTGGGACGGCCAATTTACCGCCGGCGCAAGACGCACGTTCAGCTACACCTACACCACTCCGGCTGATGCACCGATCATGGGGCTCTTTGGTCCGGTTGATATCAAAGGAGAGAAGGAAGGCGAGGTGAAAGCATTGTCTTCTGTTTCGAGTACGGAAGCTTCGAGTTCCGAGGATCAAGTTTCGAGTACGGAAGCTTCGAGTTCCATGTCACAAGATTCGAGTTCCGAAGCTACGAGTTCCGAGGATCAGGTTTCGAGTGAGAAGGCTTCTTCGGAAAGTTCGAGCGCTGAGGCTGGAGTTTCGAGTGAGGAAGTTTCGAGTTCCGAGTCTCAAGTTTCGAGTGAGGTAAGTACGGCGTCCGAAGGGGAAACATCACAAGTGGACGCTCCTGAAGAAACGCCGCAGGTAGGAACACCTGCTGTTGATGGTGATAGTTCATCTACTGCGCCATCCGAACCCCTTTCCTTCCTGAATTCCTTCTTCTCACACCTCCTCGCATCGTTGGTTATTGATGACAGCAATCACGTGTCCTATAAGGAAGACAAGCAGTGGGAGGTTCTGTCCTTGAGCGGGAAGCCGACATTCGCCGCTGCAGAAAGGGAGCGCCGACTGACACTCGAACGAACGGCACAGGTGTTTGAAGCGAACGCGTCACCGACTTTCCAGCTCGTCGATACGAATCTGAGCGACGACGTACGCTTGCTCGATGGGGACAATCACCTGAAGCCGGAGATCGCGTATCAGGAAGTGTTGCAGACAGTGATCAATGCAGACGATGTGAAACAGGCAATTGCGGAGCACATCGTGACGGTAGAAGCGCAGGAAATTGCGAGCGACGCGATGGAGGATTCCACCGTGCGTTCACGTGCGACGCGCGAGGTGACTGCGAGCGGAGACAATGATACAAGCGTACAAAATCTGAGAGATGCCGTCGCGGAGATCGTTACAGAAAATGACAGCGCGCGAAATCAACTGGCGAACATCGCCGTGCAGGATGCCGATGTGCAAACTGCCGTCGATACGCTCGCGACGAGCGATACAAAGGATAAAATGATCGCTGCACTTGCTGAAAACTTAGCAGCATCGGATGACGGAACCGTGAGCAGTACTGATGTGAACGATGCTGTGCGTGATGCCGTGCAGACAGAAAAGAGCGTCACCAATGATGCATCCGCTGCGGCGTCTGATGCGATCGCAGAAAATGAGACGAGTGTGACCATCGTTAAAGATGCGCTGCAGACAGAACTCCAAAACAGCACAGCAGCAACGGATACACCGGTCTTCACCGTCGAACTGAAAGGACCCAATAATCAGATTATTAACAATGCACCCTTCCACTTTGAAGTCGGTTCCGTGGACTTGGTGCTCGACCCTGTGCAGGGTTTCGTTCCCGGTCTCTACACGGTTACCGTGAAAGTCGGAAACCCGATCACCGGAGAAATCCAGACATTCACGCAGCAATTTGCATGGGGAGTACTCGCAATCAATCCGGATAAAGATGTCTACAATGAAGGCGAGAGCGCACATCTCGACTTTGGTGTGCTCGATGACACAGGAGAGATTGTCTGTGATGCTGCACTTTCTTTGGAAATCACGGAACCAGATGGCACGGTCAAAGTGCTTTCCACAGAAGATGACAGCATCATGACGACCAAAACGTGTGGCCTCAAAAAAGCAGGATTTATCGGACCGGACTTCGAGATGGACTACCAACTCACACAAGAAGGAACCTATCACCTGACTCTCACCGGAACGATCAGTGAAAAAACGAGGTCACTGCATTCCGTGATACAGGTAAAAAACGATGCACCCTTTGTCATCAGCAGAAAAGCGGCAACACGACTCTGGCCATTTGCGGATTCACCAATGGATATTGAGATCCGATTCAACGAAGATATTTCCGGACAGGTCGTCGATACGGTTCCGGAGGGATTTATTGTTTCCGGACTCAAACCATCCGGCGATATTCAAAAACAGGACGACGGAACATCGTATGTGATCTTTGCGGGTTCATGGAAAAAAGGTGAGACGGCGACGTTCCACTACGACTACGACGCTCCCGATATTTCCCCGTACTTCTATCTGATCGGACCACTCAAAATCGAAAGTGATACTTTTTTTGAGGGAAGTGTTCTCAGCGATACCGGATCCGTTCTCCCATGACCGTAAAAAAAACCATCCTCGGCACGGAAAAAAATCCAAGCACACCGCTGCGCGCGGTCGCCGCTGTCACGACTGCTGTCAAAAAAGTACAGGACACGACTGTGTCGACGAAGGATACAGTGCATCAGTTTTGGAAAAATATTACAGACAGCGAGCATGCGCGGTTTGGAATCATGGCGGCACTCTGCATGATTGCATGGGGAATTTTTGCATTCCACATGACGACGATCGTGAACCCGAAACAATTCTTCCAGCATATATTGGTGCTCGTTGCGGCGTACGGATATATCTCGATTCTCGTCCTATTGATTGTGCTCGCAGTCGCGCTGCTTGTGTTTGAAGGAAAGGGAATGTGGAATTCGCTGCATGTCGATGAGGAGCGGCTCGACCTCGTGGAATACACACACCCCTACATGCCAAAGAAGCGGCATATTCTTGTCGCACTGCTTTTGGGATTGTCTCTCCCCTTCTTTATATGGAGCGTGTCCGCTCAGGCTTCCGCACTCAATGCAGCGCTGAAGCCTCAGCTGACCTATAGCTACACGGAAAATCGCGCATGGCAGATCGCAAATGACGTTGGAGACAAATCTATCACAGGGACAGTCTACAGTAACACAGGTGGAACAGTCCCTCTGACGGGTGTGAAAGTATCCGTGTCGTTGAACGGTGCCGCAGTGAGCGGAACGGGAACAGTGGACGCGGGTGGTCAATACACGATCACCGGACAAACTATTACAGGAGGAACGATTGTTGGGTTGTACATTTCCGGTGCGTCCGGCGGTGGCGGTACACCAAACAAAGGAATGACGGTCAGTTATGGATCCGGCGATTCGATTAATGGAGCAAGCATGACAGGAATGACACTGATCAGAAATAACCTGATTATCAAATCCGGATCGGGATTCAATGTGAGCTCTCCTGTGACAAACACAGTTCTACGCACTGCCATCAACAGAAACTACGCGGACATGAGTGCGATCTACACGAAGCCGACTACCCCCCCGAACCTCACCGTAGCAGCGAATAAAATATTGCGAGTCTGGACGGGATCCACATTCCTGCTCGATGCACAGCTCACATCTGTACCCAGATTGCATATCAACGGCAATATGATCCAAGGGGCAAACAAGATGTTCGTCACAAACCTCACACAATCAGGTGGAACATTCACCGGTGGTACGGAAACCATCAGTGCCGCAAACGTATTCAGCCAAAAAGGAGGAACATTTGTGAGTACCAATAGCGGCTTCATTGTCTGTGCTTCAAACACGCTCTGTACGTTTGTTCGTACGAGCGGAACCTTCACGCACAATAACGGTACCGTTATTCACAATCCGGGCACTATTCTGGGAACATGGACAACAAACAATGCGACATTCTACAACCTGAGACTGACAACGAGCGATACAGGCAGCCGCACAACAACATTTACAGATAACTTCACTGTTGAGAATGACCTGAATGTGCAAAAAACATCGACGACAGGTACGCGCACGTATAGCGCCACAGTTGCAAGCCCCTCGACGATCACTCTACAGGGAAGTTTTACGATGAACTCAGCAAACGTCAATGGCGCCGTATTCGGCAGCCAATATTTGACAGTGACCATGACTGCGAATAATCCTGTTTTCCTCGCTAGCGGCCGGAGTACGTTCAACGGAAACCTCAACATGAACGGCACAGGAACGGCAACACTCTCGGCAACAGGAGCTACAACAACGGGAACAGTCGTCCTCAACCAAAATACGAAACTCGGAACAGGTGCAAAGCTCTACAGCCTCACGATCAGCAATGGCTATACACTCGACGCATCCCCGGACGGGGGTTCCACGATCTATGATATACAAGTCAAGAAAGATTTCTACAATCACGGCACCTACACCGCGCGCACGAACACAACAAACTTTGCTCCGCTGGAATCAAAGGCACAGGTTATCAGCGCCCCAAGTACAACGTTCTACAACCTCGCTCTCACTAGCCTCGATAACGGTGCGAATACAACGTCCACACTGTCCGGCAGCTTCACGGTATCGAACAATATGACAGTGGCAAAATCAGCAGGAGCATTAAACAGAGCATGGACATCCACTGCGACATACCCGACGACCATCACACTGCAGGGAAACTTTACAATGAGTGATAACTCGACGGGTGCGGGGAGAAACATCTTCGGAAACAATAACGTGACGGTGAATATGACAGCAAATAATCCGATCTTAACTGTCACGGCAGGTAGATTCGAAGCAAATGTGAATATGAACGGAACCGGGACAGCGACGCTCTCTGCGACCGGAACGACGACGACGGGAACGATAGTTCTGAATCAAAATACCGTCCTTGGTGCACATGCCAAAGTACAGAGTCTCACCATCAGCAACGGCTACACGCTGGACGCATCGCCCGACGGCGGATCGACAGTCTACGACTTGAAGGTAAGGAAGCATTTCACGAACAAGGGCGGCACATACACCGCACGCACGAACACGACGACATTCAACCCTGTCAGCGCCGTCGTCCAAACGATCAGCGCACCAAACACCACCTTCTACAACCTGACATTCGACTCTATCGATACAAGTGCAGGCACTGCAACACTCTCGGGAAGTTTCACGGTTTCCAATACGCTCACGGTCTTCAAGTGGGTAGGTAGCAGTACCCGAAGCTGGACATCGACGGCGACCTACCCCACGACGATCACGCTGCAGGGCAATTTCAACATGTACCAGCAGACGACGGGTCTCGGCATCATCACATTTGGAAACAAATACACGACGATCAATATGACCGGCGCCGACAAAACATTCGCCGTCAGTCATGGCACGTTCAACGGAGATGTGAACATGAACGGAACCGGGACGGCCACGCTTTCTGCAACGGGCTCGACGACGACGGGAACAATCGTGCTGAACCAAAACACAGTCCTGGGGGCGGGCACAACCCTGCAGAGCCTCACGATCAGTAACGGCTACACGCTGGACGCATCGCCGGATGGCGGGGCAAACGTGTACGATCTTGTTTTTGCCAGACATTTCATCAACTACGGAACATACGTTCCTCGCACGAACACAACGTGGTCCATTCCCCCAGTTTCGTTCGATCCACAACGAATCGAATCTCCCAACACGACATTCTATAACCTGAAGATATTGGAAGCGGGGAATCAAAGCAATAACCGCACAAACTTTTCGGGAAGTTTCACCGTCAACAACAACTTCAGCATGCAAAAAACAGGGGGAAATACCGTTCGTGTCTACGGCGCATCCGCACCCTCGACACTCAACATATTCGGATCCATCACGCTCACCAAAAACACAACCACCATGTCATTTGGCAATAGCCTATTGAGAGTCATTCTCAAAGGCAGTGCGAACCAAGTACTCACAAGCAGCGGCGTGACAACGTTCGCTTGTTCGGGAACGACCATCGCGAAGACCGGGGGCATGGTCACGCTCGCCGGACCTACAGCATGGAACTTCACAAGAGGAAACATAAATATGACGGGGGGAACACTGAACCTCGACGGAAAAAACCTCACGGTGAGTAAATCCCTCATCATCGGCACAGGTACAACACTGCGTCTGCATGGCGATGAAACACTCAGCTACACAACTATTCTCGGACAACGCAATTCAACCTTCTGGTACGACAGCCCGAGTGCATCAACTGTCACCATGGGAAATTACCCCTACCAAAACGTAGTCATCGGCTCCACGGGATCCACCGTCTTCCGCTTGCCTACAGGACAGCTCAACCTCTCGGGTTCACTCACCATTTCCGGAGGAACGCTGGCTACGACGAATGCGCAGCGTATCAACTTGTCCGGCAGCTGGCTCAAAACGACTGCAGCCAATGCAATCTTCACCGCAGGAACGGGAACAGTGTTGCTGTCCGGAAGAGACCAGACACTGAGCGGCAGCACGACGTTCTATAACCTCACGAAATCCGTGACGGCTGCGAGAACACTCACTTTTGCCGCGACGACGACACAGACAGTCACCAACACGCTGACACTCAACGGCACGCTCGGGAATCTCCTCAGTCTGCGTTCGAGTCAAACAGGTACGAAGTGGAAAATTGATCCGAGTGGAAGTCGATCGATCCAATACGTCGATGTCAAAGACAGCAATAATATCCATGGCACAGCGATCAGCTGCACGACAGGATGTACAAACAGCTTGAATAACACGAACTGGACATTCTCGACAGCAAGTACATCTATCACCGGAAAAGTCTACAGTGATACGGGTGGAACAGTGCCAATCAGCGGTGTCACGGTGGGCGTGTCACTCAATGGTGGAGCCGTGAGCGGTACAGATGCCACCGACACAGGAGGAGAATACACAATCACCGCCCAAAACTTCACGGGCGGCACAGTCGTTGCGCTCTATATTTCGGGTTCAGCATCACACAATGCAGTGACCGTCTCGAATGGTAGCGGCACGTCGACCGTCGGCGCAAACATGACAGGCATGACACTGATCAAGAATAACCTGATTATAAAATATGGAAGCGGATTCAATGTCAGCTCGCCTGTGACTGCGACAATCTTGAACACAGCAGATAATGCGGATATCAGTGATATAAATGCCATTTTCTACGCGGACAGTACCGGTATTGTAGCGAACACCGGTAAAAGAATCTTCATCTGGAGCGGATCAACACTAGACCTCAATTCCGCTGTCGATCTGAACAGCGACTTCCTGCATGTCAATGGAAATCTGATCGTAACGGATCCGGGGAATGGGATAGTAGTCACGACGTTTACGCAAAGCGGGGGCACGATGAATGCAACGGATACACCAGCAATGACTGCGACCACCTTCAGTCAAAAAGGTGGTACGTTCTTGGCTCCTGCCACCACACTGCAAATCTACGGTGATTTCACACGCACAAATAACGCTACGTTCACACATAACAGCGGTTTAGTGGATGTAGTACAAACAGGAAATTCCGCCTTCACTATCACGACGGCAGGAGCAACATTCTACGACGTTCAGCTGAATCATAACGCAACTGCCGTCAGCACCACTACGCTTGCAGACAGTTTCACGGTCACACATAGTCTGACACTGCCGGCGAATTTATCACCGACTGCAACGCGCGGATGGTCGGCAACAAGTCCAATCACTATCACTCTGCAAGGTGACTATTCCGCACTGCAGGCCAAATCCGGTTTTGGTGATAACGTGACATTGCTGATGACAGGAACAAATAGTCAGTCATTCTCTCCTTCGAAAGGAACATTCTCGGGAAGCGTCGTGATCAATAAAACTGCAGGTGTCGTGACTGCAGGAACAGGACTGCTCCTCCGTGGAACTGCGCAGGATTTGATCCTGAGCGGAGGGACCCTGAACCTCGATGGAAACAGACTCACGACCGGCAGAAACTTCGTTGTGGGAACAGGAACAACATTGAGGCTAGATGGAAATCAAACGATCAGCGTGAGTGGCCGCAGATTTGCGCATAGGAATTCCACGACATGGTATGACAAAGCAGGAACAACTGTGACATTGCCGGCAGTTCCGTATCAAAACGTCGTCATCGGATCATCGGGTTCGGCGATCTATAAATTGCCGGTGGGACAACTGAACCTTTCCGGATCACTCACGATCAGTGGAGGAACGTTGAATGTGAACGGCGGACAAGTCCTCAACCTTTCGGGTAGCTGGTTGAAGACAACGGCGGCAACATTTACTGCCGGAACTGGAACCGTCTTGCTCAGCGGCAGTGACCAAACGATGAGCGGCAGCAACACGTTTAACAAACTGACAAAAACCGTCACCGGAAGTAAATCTCAGACACTCACGTTCGCCGCAACGACGACGCAATCAATCACAACGCTCCTCACGCTTCAGGGAACGTCCACGAACAATCTGAATCTGCGATCGAGTCAAACGGGAACACAGTGGATCATCAATGCCAGCGGCGTACGCACGATGAATTACCTCGATGTAAAGGACAGCAACAACACAAGCAGCCCGATGGCACTCACGGTGAGTAGCGGAAACAACACGAACTGGGGGATCGGCAAAACCATCGTTGGAACTGTCTACAGTAACACAGGCGGCACAGTGCCTCTCACGGGCGTGAGCGTCGCTGTGTCGATCAACGGCGGAGTGGTGGCAGGAACGGGCGCGGTCGATAACGGCGGACAGTATACGATCAGTAACCTCAGTCTCACCGGCGGATCGGTGATTGGCTTGTACATTGCAGGAAGCACAACGAACAAGGCAGTCACGGTTTCGTATGGCAGCGGCACATCGTCAGTCGGCGCAAACATGACCGGCATGACGCTGATCAAAAATAATTTGATCGTGAAGTATGGCAGCGGATTCAATATCAGTTCTCCTGTCACAAGCTCGATGCTTAGAATCGCAAAGAACAGAGGATACGGAGATATGACGGCGATCTACACAAACAGTTCCGACGACATCACCATTGCCACAGGAAAGAAGCTGTACGTCTGGACGGGTTCCACGTTGCAGCTAGGCGGAACCCTGACCGCAACGTACGCGCACATCAATGGAAATATGACGCAGGGAGCACACAAAATGATTCTCACAAACCTCACACAATCGGGTGGTACGTTCACAGGCGGATCGCAGACGATCAACGTCAGTACGACCTTCAGTCAACGAGCCGGTACATTCACCAGCACGAGCAGCGGATTCCTGATGAGTGGTACGGCCACCAGCACCTTCCTCACTGCGGGAACGTTCACGCATAACAGCGGAACGGTGAGCTTTACTCCCGCAACTGCGATTGCACAGACAATCATCACTCCCAGCACAATCTTCTACAATCTCACATTCAATTCTGTCGATAGCACCGCTACGACAACGACGTTGTCTGGCAGTATGACAGTGGCAAATGCCTTGACAGTCAATAAGACGAGCGGCACCAACACCAGAACATACAGCGCCACAACCGCCAACCGCGCGAGCATCAACCTTCAGGGTGCCATGACACTCGTCAAAGTGGGAGGTACAACCGGCGGTGTGACATTTGGTAACCCCAACGTGAAAGTGATGTTTACAGGCAGCGCGAACCAGACCCTGACGCAATCGGGTGGAACATTCGCAGCCTCGGGCACCACGATCGGAAAGTCCGCAGGCATCGTTACACTATCAGGCGCATCGTTAAACTTCACAAAAGGAAACCTGAACCTGACGGGTGGCACATTGAACATCAACGGAAGAAATCTGACGGTTAGTAAAACTCTCATCGTCGGTACGGGCACAACCATGCGTTGGCGCGGCACGGAAACACTGACCTACACGACGATCCTCGGTCAGAGCAAATCGACCATCTGGTACGACAGCCCGAGCGCATCAACTGTCGCATTGCCAAACCTTCCGTACCAAAACGTCATCATCGGTTCGACAGGATCAACCGTCTTCCGCTTGCCGACGGGACAATTGAACCTCTCCGGATCACTCACCATTTCCGGAGGAACACTCGCAACGACGAATGCACAACGCGTGAACCTGTCGGGAAGTTGGCTCAAGACCACTGCTGCGAATGCAATATTTACAGCAGGAACGGGAACGGTGCTCCTCTCCGGCAGAGACCAGACACTCAGCGGCAGTACGACATTCTATAACCTCACAAAGTCCGTCACTGCTGCACGCACACTGACCTTCGCAGCGACGACAACACAGACCGTGACGAATGCGCTGACACTGAATGGCGCATCGAGCAATCAGCTCAGTCTGCGCTCGAGTCAGACGGGAACTCAATGGAAAATCAATCCGAGTGGAAGCAGGTCAATACAATATGTCGATGTGAAGGACAGTAACAATACGAACGCAACGGCAATCGACTGTACAGTCGGATGTACGGACAGTCTGAATAACACAAACTGGACATTGACGAACACTGCCATCTACTCGATCACCGGAAAGTTTTACCGCGACGCAGCAATGACCATTCCGGAAGGACCCAGCGCTGCGATCAGACTCAGAATAAACGGATCAGATACGGCGAATACCACAACGACGGACGCAGGTGGACAATTTACATTCAGCAATATGTCCATCACCGGTGGGACAATCATGTCATTCGTGGGTGACGCGCTGACAAGCGGTGCGGCAAACACCATCACGATGGGAACCGGCGGCACCACAGGTGCGAACATGACCGGTGTCATCCTTGTGAAAAACAACGTGATTCTGAAATATGGATCAGGGTTCAACGTCTCGTCGCCACTGACAAACAGAGTGCTGCGCATCGCAGTCGGCTCCATGAGTGACCCCAATCAAATTCTTGCGGCCGGTACTGCAGATGCCATGAGCACGTCTTCTGCAAAAGTCTGGCTCTGGAGCGGTACGACCCTGAACCTCACCGACACATTCTCCCCTGCTTCTCTGCTGATTAACGGAACAATGACACAAGGTGCGAATAAGATCACCGTGACAGCTGGGCTCAGCCAAAGTGGAGGAACATTCACCGGTGGAAGCGAAACGATTTATCTGAGTGGTGTCACGGGTAAGGCTGCCGATCTTACATTGAAAGGAGGCACTTTCGTCTCTACGTCGTCGGGTCTCGTGCTCGGAAACGTCGCGACGACGGGAAACAACACTGTCACCATTGCGAATACTTTCAGCCATAACAACGGTACGGTGATCACGAAACTTCTCTCCACGACCTACACACAAACCTTCGTCGCGCCTAATGGACTCACTCTGTATAACTACACGATGAGCGGCGGAAATGTGAACGCTGTTGCCGGAACGATCTCGGTAGCGAACGCACTGGCACTGAACAAAGGCTCGCTCCTCTATGGCAGAGTGAACGTGCAGGGAACCATGACTCATAAAGCTACATTCTCACTGGGATATGGAACGCTCTACATTTCCTCCAATAACCAATCGATCAGTCTGGGTGCGAGTGGCATGCCGGGTATGGTACTCAATGCTGCCGCAACCACAGTCACACTGCCTGCGAGCGGAACAGTCACCTTTGGAAGCGGCGTAGATTTGATGAGCGGTACGATCACGGGAAGTACGGGTGATCTGACCTTTGATAATGAAAGCGGAGTGACATGGGGGCCAAAATTCTCTATGGAAGGCGGCACATTCACGGCACCTTCCGGCACAACGACTCTCGACACCCGTGGTGCTGTGCCGATTCAGATCAATATCACCGGTGGAACATTCAACCATAACAACGGATCATTCCTCTTGAAACCATTCAATACATCAACAAGTACGATGAACCTCTCCGCAAATCCCGTGTTCTACGACATGTACTTTAATGACAGTGGATTTATAAACATCGCAACCGGACAAAAACTGACGACACAACATTTGTTTGATGTCGGATCAAGCGGTGGATTCTACGGCGGCACCATCGATGCACGCGGAGACATCAAATTGCATAATGCCAATAACTACAGCACGAGTGCACTGCAGCTCAGTGGCACGGGCACGCAGCAATACTGGTCCGGCAATGGAAGTTTCACAAGCGGCAACTGGACGATCGCGAAACCCGCGGGAATGGTCACTCTCTCCGGCGCACTCACACTCGGCACCGCAAACCAAAGCCTGAATATGACGGGCGGAATACTGAACTTGAACGGCAATGCCCTGAGTGTTACGGGCAACCTGACACAAGGCACAGGCACAACACTTCGCATGGACGGCGATGAAACAATCACTGTGACAGGCAGTCGCTTCGCGCACAGAAATGCCGTCACATGGTACGACAAAGCGGGCGGAACTGTGACACTGCCGAATGCTCCGTACCAAAACGTCGTCATCGGATCGACGGGATCAACTGTCTTCAATCTCCCGACCGGACAACTGAACCTGTCTGGGTCACTCACGATCAGCGGTGGAACACTGACGGTGAATAGTGCGCAACGCATCACCTTGTCGGGCAGCTGGCTGAAGACGAGTGCCGTGAATGCAGGCTTCAGCGCAGGCGCAGGAACCGTAGTGCTCTCAGGAAAAGATCAAACAATGAGTGGAAGCACCACCTTCTACAACCTGACAAAGAGCGTGACAGCTGCGAGAACCCTGACCTTCGCTGCGACGACGACGCAAACGGTGACAAACACGCTGACATTGAATGGACTGACAGCCAATCTTCTCAGCTTGCGTTCGAGCCAAATGGGAACGCAATGGAAGATCGACCCGAGCGGCACGCGATCCGTAGAATACGTTGATGTCAAAGATAGCAATAACCTGAACAGTACATCGATCGATTGTCTGACGGGTTGTGTGAACAGCAGCAATAACGTCCGCTGGGGATTCCCGAACACAGGAACGATGAAGGGTCTCCTTTGGAGTGACAGCGACGGCGACGGCACCAAAGACGGTGACGAAATCACAGGCCTCAGTGGTGTCAGCGTTGCTCTCACGGGAAACACGGGAACAGGCATGACCCTTAACCGCAGTACAACGACTGCGAGCACAGGACAATTCTTCTTCTCCGGAACACTTGTCAGTAGCTCTGCAGGCTACACGGTGACGGTGAACAGCAACACTGCACCAACGGGATACCTGCGCACGCGCTTCAATAGTTCCGGCAGCAACGTGCTTGGAACTGGTGGACTCATTAATATCAACTTCGGATACGTACGTGTGAATACCCTCAGCGGTTCTGTCTTCCTAGAAGCAAACAGCAACGGTATCAAAGACGAAGGCGAAACGGCATTCTCGGGTTCAACCGTGACTCTCACAGGCACATCGGGGACAGGCGGAACCGTGAGCCAGACAACCAGAAGCAACGCAAGCGGTACATATCTCTTCAGCAATCTCCCGACCGCAAACGGCAACTTCATTGTCGCTGCGGAACCTCCGAGCGGCTACACGACAACCACCAGTAACAGCCGCTCTGTGAGCTTTGGCACGGGAGGACAGATCAAACACGAATACTTCGGCTACACACTCACTTCCACAGAAAGTTCATCGAGCTCATCCACTGCTACAAGCACCGAATCAACAAGCAATGACATCGAACAAACCCCCGGCGCACGTCGCGGACGGCCAATTGTCGCCACTGCCGAACCGATTGTCGAAAGAACGGACGGATCGAATAGTTCGACTGGCCAAAAATCTGTGATCCCCACGATCGAACGCCTGACTCTTCCAAAAGCACCTGCTGTGAAACAAGTCGAAGCAGTCATAGAAAAAGAAGCCAAGACTCAGGATCTCGCGAAGAAGATTTCTATTCGGTTCGGAACCGCTGTCGATTACGCAGCCATTCCCGCATCGAATGCTGCGAAGTATCTCGGAAACGCGATGAGTGCAGCGGGTCGTGGCGCGAAGATTGTGGCTGATACGTTTGTGAGTGTCGGCAGAGGAGTCAACACCTTCATCGATACTGCGTCCGGCGAAACGCGCGCGATTGCACTCAGAACTGTGGAGTCCGTCTCCGGATTCGCAGGCCGCACTGCAACATCAATTGGTACCGCAGTCGCATACGTCGGAAACGGAACACAGCAGATATTCAATACTACTGTAGATAACACACGCTCCGTTATTGCCGGCGTCACAGGCGGAGTGCGTGATGCAGGTTCACTCGCGTTCCTCCAAATCAGCCGACTCGGAAATGGCACACTGCAGATCATAGGAAATACATCGGATGCAGTTATTCGCACGGGTGACATCGCCCTCCTCCGCATGCAGGAACTGGGTGCTGTCGGAAAAGTCGCATCAAACTCGGTGCGCGCGGTCGCAAGCTTCACGGCAAACGTTGGCACAGGAATCGGCCGCACAGCGCGTGACACCGTCACACTCGTCGCTACAACAACAAGCAGTGCTGTGAAAAATGTCGGCAGCGCCGCACTGCAAACGATCCGCGCAGGTTCGAGCATCGTCGCAACAACCGGCACAGGTCTAAAGAATGCATCTGACTCTCTGCAATCTCAGATCATCCGCACTACACTCGGCGGAGGCCAAATTGCTCTGCGCGCCTTGGATACGCAGTCGACCGTCGCACGCACCGGAAACCGTGCGGAAGATACTGTAACCAATGCAATCGCACTCGTCGGACGCAATGTGTCTGATACGCCGGCACTCGTTGCGCTGCAGGTCAAATCCGCAGCAGGAGTAGCGGGAGGAGTCGCGCAAAACGGCATGGAATGGACAGGCCTCCAGATCGCACGCGCGATCATCGAGACACAAACGATTGCGGGGAACATTGCTTCCGACACGAGCAACGTTGTCACAACGATTGCATCGAGGTTCACTTCGACGCAGACACCGCAAATCGCAACACAGACTATACCTCCGCCGCTCAAATATAAGACAAGTATGCGAAAGCTTAATGGTCAGGTTCTCATTGCAAGCCTCAGCATGAGCGTGCTCGATTCTATCGGAAATCCATTCGCAAACACTCCCGTTGTGCTTTTCTCCACCCCGAAAGTCGCAGTGACAAACACCGACGGTATCGCGACCTTCCACGATGTCGAAACCGGCAAGCACCAGATCGAAATCCACGTCAAAGACGGAACAATCCAAAAGCGCGACTTCATCATCGAGCCTCCGGCAACAATGTCCCTCGATGAACAGAAGCAACTCGATGTTGCACTTCCTCTCATTCAACTCGTCGTCGCAGACTCTTCACGCCAAACGAGTGGCATGGTCATCCCTGTCTACGGCTGGATCATCATCGGACTGCTTGCTCTCAGTAACATCGGCTGGGCAATGATGATCTGGAGCAACCGCAGAAAAAATCCGACTGAGCGCATCTACACTGTGAACACAAAGGTCTGATCACTTCTTCATATCTTTCAGCCACGCACGATATTCTTCTTGGTACGCGCGAATTTCGCTATCGCTTTTGTCGATATAGAAAAACAAACTTCCCGTTGCGGTCTGCTTACGAATCCCATGCCCTGTCGTGATATCCACGCGCAATTTATAACTGTTCGATGTCCATGGCCCATCCCCCGACGCAAAGCTAAACCGCGCCGTGCGCGCACCGGGTTGGGTGATCGCAGACGAACGACCGATTGGCGGTGTACGCTCATCCGGCGAATACCACGTCGCCTGCGCGGTGCTTCCTGCATCAATGTGACTAAATCCAACAATACCAACGAGCTGCGTCTCCTCTTTCTTAAAACTGTTTCGAAACTTGAGTGCGTTCAAATCCGTCGTCAAACTGCCCGTCGCAATCCCAATAAAATCAATCGACGGCGGCTCGACCGGTGTCCGGTCGCACGCGGTGAGACAGAGAAGTGATACCGCAGAAAGAAAAATACATAGTCGTCTCATATAAAAATTGTAACACGGTTTAGGAGCTAGAAACTAGGTACGAAAATTTGGGAACTAGGAATCAGCTGCTAGCTTCTATAAGGAATTTCTGTTTTAAATTTGCTGCAAGAAAATCTTAAATAGAAGCTAGAAAGCTATCTCCTAACTCCTAAACCCCATCACCCCCTCTTCCTCTCATTCTCCGTAAGCAGTTTCTTCCGAAGACGAATATTCGTCGGTGTGATCTCCACCAGCTCATCATCGTCGATATATTCAAGTGCCTGCTCAAGCGTCATCGGCTTCACAGGGACAAGAGTAATCGCATCATCACTTCCCGAGGCGCGCATGTTCGAAAGTTTTTTTCCTTTTGTGACGTTCACCACCAAATCCTGATCTTTGGAACTTTCACCAATGATCATTCCTTCGTACATTTTGGTTGTGGGAGTGATAAACATATGACCGCGCTCCTGCAGTTTCCAGATATCATAGGCTGTCGCTTCGCCCCCGAGCATCGAAATCATCGAGCCTCTCGTGCGTCCCGGCAAGTCTCCTTTGTACTCAGAATATTCCGCAAACGAGTGATTCAGGATTCCCTCGCCTTTTGTCTCGATGATGAAATCTCCGCGGAAGCCAAGAAGTCCGCGCGTCGGGATTTTAAATTCCATACGACAATGTCCCGCCTCCGTTCGCATATCGACCAATTCGCCTTTTCTGCGATTCAGCAGATCGATGATCGTCCCTGCAAATGTCTCCGGTACATCAATAATTGCCTGCTCAATCGGCTCTTCCTTTTTACCGGTAGCCCCCTCACGCATAATCACCTGAGGACGTGATACCTGCACTTCAAATCCTTCTCTGCGCATATCTTCCAATAGAACGGAGAGGTGGAGTTCCCCGCGTCCGGAAACTTTGTAGCTATCGCTGTTCGGCACTTCAGCGACTTGCAGTCCGACGTTTGTCTCTTTTTCTTTCTCAAGACGAGCCTTGATGTGACGTGTGGTAACGAGCTTCCCTTCTTTTCCGGCAAACGGAGAATCATTGACCATGAATGTCATCGTCACGGTTGGAGGATCGATGCGAAGTGCTGGGAGTGCCGGCGTGTCCTCCGCTGTAGCAATCGTTTCCCCTACGTAAATATCCGGAATTCCCGCAATGATGACAATATCACCGGCATTCGCCTCGGTAACTTCCACTCTTTTGAGTCCAAGATAGACGAAAATCTTGCTGATTTTACCCGTGCGCACTTTGCCTTCGTCATTACGGATATAGACTTTATCGCCAACCTTAGCCGTTCCTTCATACACACGTCCGATCGCCAAACGACCAACGTAGTTGTCGTATCCAAGGCTGGAAGGTTGCATACGAAAAGGCGCAGCAGTGTTCTGTAAAGCAGGAGGCACGTGCTTCATGATCAATTCAAAAAGCGGGTTTAAGTTTGTCGATTCGTCTTCGAGCTTCATCTTCGCAACACCTTCACGGGCAATCGCGAAAATATAGGGGAAATCGAGCTGTTCATCGTTTGCACCGAGCGTCACGAAGAGATCAAACACCATATCGACAACTTTTAGAGCACGAGCGGCAGGTTTATCAATTTTATTGATGACAACAATTGGTTTTAGCCCAAGCTGTAGAGACTTTTTAAGAACAAATTTTGTCTGCGGCATTGGTCCTTCCTGAGCATCGACGACAAGTAGAACGCAGTCGACTGTTCGAAGAATGCGTTCGACTTCGGAACCGAAATCCGCGTGCCCCGGCGTATCCACGATATTCACCTTACAATCCTTGTATTGAATCGACGTGTTCTTGGCATAAATCGTAATCCCTCGCTCTCGCTCCTGATCGTTGCTATCCATAATCAGTTCCCCCACCTGCTCATGAGCCTCAAAAGCACCTCCCTGCTTTAGCAAAGCGTCAACAAGAGTGGTCTTCCCATGGTCAACGTGAGCGATAATAGCGATATTGCGGATCTGCATACGATAGTATTGAACGAAAATAAGAGAAAATGGCTCGCAAAAGCCTGAAGTGGGCATATGGTATAGATCCTTTGACCAAAAGCAACAGAAAACCCTTACTTCTCATGCTGAAGCAACCACTTCTTCACCTTCTCCCCCAAGGCATACTTCCCAATTCCTCCAGTCTTCGGAAGAACTCGATGGCATGGAATGACAATGCATACAGGATTCTTGGCGAGTGCAGTTCCAACCGCTCGCACAGCTTTTGGTTTTCCAATCATCTTCGCAATATCCGAGTACGTTGCCGTTTTTCCATACGGAATTTTCAATGTCGCCGTCCACACAGCCTTCTGAAAATCCGTTCCGGAAATATCAAGTGGCAGATTGATGGTTTTAGATACACCAGAAAAGTAATTTTTTAATTGTTTCATATATGTATTTGACCCTTTATAGAAATGAAATATTTGATTACTTTTTTTATTCATCAACGTTATCTCTGTAATTCCCTTCTTCGTCATCTTTATAAGAAGTTTGCCAAGTGGTGAGTCGTAAATTACTAACGAATATTCCATATATCCCAAGCCTATCACAGTTCTGTACACATCGAAGAGTAAAGCCCTCTCAGTTCCAACGTATTAAAACATTGTGATTGAGAGCTACTAATAAACTGATGCTATACTTGGTGCATGTTCCTCTTCCGCTCACCATCGCCCTACGGAAATAAATCCCCTTTTGGTTCTATGTTCCTGTCCGCAGGGGTTCTCAGTTTAGCCTTCGGCCTCGCGATTCTGATCGCTCCGGATTTACTGGCGTATCTTGTTGCGACGTTTTTTATTGTGATGGGGGTGTCGCTGCTCAGTACATGGTTTTCGGGAAGAAACTGATGATGGACATGCGTGCATTTGTTTGTGATCTTTCTTTTGAGAAGTGTTTAAATTTTCAATTTCGTATAACTGTTGAACACCTTCTGTTGCATACTCTCCATCAACGCAAGACGTACAAAGCTGTTTAAGAGGTTTGCCCATCACGTCAGCAAGCTGAGAAAATGGAAGATATTTTATGGAGTCGACTCCCAAGTCTTTTGCGATAGCCGCCAGAACTTCCGGTGGCAGCACCCCGCCTTCTTGTAAAGAACCATCGGAATATTTTCGGACCAGTAATTCACTAACTGTTGGGAAATCAATGCCGTAAAAACATGGCGCAAGAATTGGCGGCGATGCCAAACGCAGATGTATTTTTCTTGCTCCTTTTTGACGAAGCATTTTGATAAGGACGCGCATCGTTGTCCCTCGAACCAGACTATCGTCTACGAGTGTAATCGATTTTCCTGCAATTTTGTCGCCATCAATTCTGTATTTTGCGAGTGCTTTTTGTTCCCTGTTTTTTGGAGAAGTGAATGTTCTGCCCACTCCATGATTTTTTTGAATAGCGGGCACAAAAGGGATCCCTGAAAAATCCGCGTACCCGATTGCGGCTAGTTCAGCAGAAGCCGGCACCGCAACAACCATATCTGATGGCTCCTCCATATCTGCATCATTCAGTGCAAGATACTCGCCTGTTTTATAGCGAGTGTCCGCAACTGAAAACCCATCAAATGTAGAGTCAACATTGGCAAAATAGACTCTTTCAAAAAAACAACTTCTTGGGTCTACCATTCCTTCTTCATCCAAGCATCGCGCAAGTTCACATCGATTCTTTTCTCTCTCAATATCAATTATATAGCCGGGTGGAATATCCTGAATGTTTTCAATAGAAGGTATCGCCCTGCGAATCGCACTATCTTCAGAAGCAACAATCACAAAAGGACCGTGCTTGGCATACACCAAAGGGTGTCGCCCATACGGATCACGAAGCGCTGCCGCTCTGCCATCACCGGTTGCAAGAACAAGATTGAAAGAACCTTCAAATACTCCCAATTCTTTACATATTTCCATGAGCCCTCTCCTTCCCTTTTGCCGAAAAGCATCTACTAGGGTGAGACCGATAATTTCCGTATCACCGGGGAGTGTCGGACGGAGCCCTCTATTTTTCAGAGCAGCGCGTTGTTTACTGTAATCCGGTTCATTTCCATTAAAACCAAAGATGAATTCTTTGCGATGTCTTTTATCTTTATGATGTCTGGGTTGCAGCATAGCTTCATCTGCCGGGCCACTGGTCGCATAACGCGTATGAGCCAAGACAAGCTCTGACAGTACTTGTGCAAACTGCGCTGCATAATTTCTAATCACATGACTCACACGCCCATTTTTTTTGACCGAATGAAAACGTTCCCCAGATACTTTCGACTTTGAAAGCCATGATACTCCCGCGCCCAATTCACCTCGATGTTGCAAGTGTCTGGCAATTTTTGCCGCAATTTCAACACAGTGAAAATTCTGACTCCAATCTTTTTCATCTCCTTCATCATCACGATAGCGTGCAACCAATACCACGCCACAGTTATGCTCAATCTGTTCAGACATAAAGGGATGAATGCTATTCCTAATTCCTATCTTCTTCCACCCAATTAACGGCCATGCAATTCAGAGGTTTAAAATTGCATTTCGCCGTTATTCTGCTTTAATAGTTTCACATCACCGCCTATCAAGAGAGACGTCGAGGGTACTGGCCCGATGAAACGTCCCCCAACCCTGATTGGCATCGGCTCGCCATGAGCGAGCGAAGCGAATTGAATGGGTGGGAACTCCAGCCCCATTCGGGGAGAGATAGTACGTACCTTACGCTCTTCTGATGGGAAGGGCGGTTCTGTGACGTCTCTTCATTTCTTTCCCCCCCCCCATTCCTATGTTCCCATAATCCCCCTATCTCTCACCGGCCGTATCACGAGTGATGACGAGAGCCATGGCTCAAAGACTCATCCGGCAACTCCCCACGCACCAGAGCAAGCTCGATGCGGGGATCCAGTGCCCCATCCATGCCCCAATCGGGACAGATACGAAAATAGCTGCCCGATAGGAGGGATTCCTTCCCCCTATCACCATGAATTTCTACCAAACCATCGACGGCGAAACAATAGATCTGACAGATGTAGAAAAACCGGAACGCGAAGTTATCGATCATCTGATCAGACGAAATGCACACATTCTTCAGCAATTCACTCGAACACAGTTGCGCCAAAAAATTGTGGAATTGCAGTTTGATCATTATAAAGATATTCGAGCGCTCTTTGAGGGCGAGCATCCGGAGGATATTGAAAAATCAACGGTCTTTTATATTTTTTCCGATCTCCATGCCAAGCTGGAAGCTGCCGCCGGGAAGCCGGCAGATTTTCCATGCTCCTACTGGCCCAAACCAAAAGAGTGGACGGGGAAGCCGGAGCACGAGGCGTATGTGTTTCTTGTTGGGATACAAAATGAAGCGGAGGAGGTGGCCATCGACGCGGCGTGGGTACAAACATACGACACAGCGGATGGAGGCTCTGGCAAACAAATCAAAGAAATCTGCACAAAGAGAAAGAAAAAATATGCGGGCGTCATCGAGCCATTCGATGTTGATCAATGCGCATTCATCAAAGAATTGATTCAGGAATTCGGATCTTCTCTCGAGTCAGCACTCATCGACGTTTGTACACTCGGCTTCGACCACGGACGTTTTGGAACCGGCATACCGGACCGATCCGGCGGAGAGGAATGCAAGCAACAAATATTCGAGTATGTGCCACGTGTAAGACCGTTTCTGAAAAAGATCGGTCAAGATTTTTGGCAAATCCTGTTGCACATCTACCTCTTTGCTGAACACGCCGGAACAAAAGAAGAGTGGCTGCGTCCATGATTTTCCCTATGCGTTCCTCCACTTTTCAAACTCCTTCCACGACTTCGTATTGAGCACATCTCCCTTCTCGATCCATCCCCTCCGTGCCTGAGTAATCCCAAAGCGGTAACTCAGGTCGCGGGGGTGGTGGGCGTCGCTGTCGATCGTGAGCATGATGCCCAGTTCTTTGGCCCGCTTCGCATGAAGATCATTTAGATCCAAACGTTCGATAGATGCGTTGATCTCCATCGCGACGTTATTTTTTGATGCTGCCTTCAGTACCGCTTCCATGTCGTATTCGATCGGATCGCGTTTGAGGAGGAGTCGTGCTGTTGGATGTGCGATGACATTCACGAGCGGATGTTCGATTGCGCGGATAATTCTCTTCGTCATCGCAGCATGGGTCATCTTGAAATGTCCATGAATGGAAGCCACGACCCAATCAAGTTGTTTGAGGATTTTGTCTGATAGATACAAGCTGCCATCTTCGAGAATATCAACTTCCGTTCCGGCGAGGATGTGAATGCCCGGAACTGCCTTCCGTGCTTCGTCAATTTTTTTCAAATACTCTTTGATATTTTTTTCTTTGATGCCGTACACCATGCCCATCGGAGAGCCGTGATCGGTGATTGCGATATATTCAAGACCGGCATTTTTCGCAGCCTGAGCCATCTCGATCATCGTTGCGGCACCATCACTGAAATTACTATGGAGATGGAGGTCTCCTCGCAGATCTGAAAGCGTGATGAGATCGGGGAGCATTTTTTTCTGAGCTGCTTCTACTTCCCATTTGTCTTCACGAAGTTCTGGTTCGATGAACGGGAGTCCGACTGCACGGTAAATATCTTCCTCTGTTTTCGATGCCATCAATTTCCCCTTTTTCTCCGCAGTTCCTTTGTAGACGCCATACTCGGAAATGGTGAGTCCGTGTTTGATCCCGAGCTGGCGAATATGAACATTGTGCTCCTTGCTTCCGGTGAAGTAGTGGAGTGCTGCGCCAAACACATTGATGTCGAGCACACGCAAATCGGCCTGCAATCCGTTCTTGAGTCGAACACTCGATTTCGTCTCTCCCTGAGCCAAAATCTGCGCTACGTCTTTTTGCGTGCAAAATGCTTTCATGACCTTTTCTGGTTTCTTACTTGCAACCAAAATATCGAGATCGCCGATCGTATCTTTGCGCCGCCGCACACTTCCCGCGATTTCAATTTTGTCACAGAGCCCAGTTTTGAGTAATTCTTCCTTCAGCATTTCTGCAACTGCGAGCCCAGTAGGCAGTGATGTCCGACCACTGTGCGCACGCTTTGCTGCGATTCCCGTGAGTACATTCTCGACAGACTTCTCTCCCCACCCCTTCACCTTCAAAAGTTTTCCCGACTTCATCAATTTCTCGAGCTCCGCAATATTTTTGATATCGTATTTTTCCCACAACATCTTCGTTTTCTTCGGTCCCATCCCCGAAATTTCCATGATGTCAAAAAGCCCCTTCGGCATCGTCTTCTGGAGTTCTGCAATATATTTCAATTTACCCGTCGCAAGCATCTCAATGATCTTATCTGCCAAGTCCTGCCCGATCCCCGGAATTTCCAAAAGCGCATCACGCCCGCCCCGCTCATGAATCGACTTCAACTCTTCCGAAAGCGATTCGATCACCTGCGCCGCGCGTTGATACGCCCGCACCCGAAACACATTTTCCCCACGCAAATCGAGTATCTTCCCAATCCTCTCGAACACCGCCGCAATCTCGGGGTTTGTGAGCATGGGGGGATGATAGCAGATAGATATAGCAACAACGTGTTAATCCTGAATTTTTTTACAGCACAAAAATGTATAGAAGGATGAACATGTTTTCGCTTAATATGACGTTCCTAAAATAGTTAAAACATTCTCACACCGAGTCATGAACCAATGTTATTATCGATCCCACCATAGCAGTGTGGGTCTACGACAATGAGGCGCATGTCTTTTAATTCTTTAGATTTATTGAAATAATCTTCCATCAACTTGTCATTACATTCAATTGGTATTTTTTTATTCCATCCAGAACTGAAATGTGCACCGCCAAGAATTAAAATACCCACATCCTTCATTCCCAAATTTTTTTTCATTAACTTGATTATTTGAGGGTGCAAGCGATCAAACCGTTTTGAAATCTCTGTATCTATTAATGTCGTAAAAGCACTTTCAGAAATATCTTAGAATCATCCATTCATCCAATACAGCATCTTCTTTTTTAGATGCTAAACCATGTATTCTTCCTTCAAACGTATGACCCTTTGCTAATTGTTCATGGATGAATACATTCCCCCCTTCTAAAAGACTAAGTTCGTGCAAGGCTTTATGATAATCCTTTTCTATAAACAACCGCTCAATTTCATCTGTCTTCTTTGGCCTATAGGTATCTTCAGAAATTGAAGTCAATGGCTGAAGCATATCCAACATCGCTCGGGGGGGTTTTTTTTATTGCATCAACTGCTTCTTGCCATTGAGATTGATCTACGCCCTCCATTAAAAAATGAAGTTTTTCAGGAGAAACGATTTTTGCAATATCTCGCTGTATTCTATAAAGAGCAACTTGATGCTCTATCCATTTTTGATAATTTAAATTTGCAATTACTCTCATATCGGGTAAGCCATGCGTTTGTTTTACGCACACACAAAGCCTTGTTGCATTTTCAGCTTGGAAATCACCTACAACTTTTCCATGTTTTTCAAGTGTGGTCAGAATTTGATTGCTCAACTCGCGGATGTTGACCTTCGCATTTTTTATATCTGGCACATCCTTCCTTTGACCATTCATAACTAGCCATAAACCATTGCGTAGCTTATGGAAAATAACATTTTGGTGTTCCAAGTGCTCAAGAAGTTTTGCTGGCATCGTTTCAATACCACTTTGTGCAGGCCACACAAGCAGTCCATTATTCCCACTAGTAATTTTCCTCACTTTTTCATCTTGATGATTCTTACCTGGCATGTAGGAATCATCAGTATTTTCTCGAGAAAATAAACGTTCCATTCTTGTTCGTATACGATGTTCTGAAGAATGAATGCGAAGTGTTGATACATCAGCAACGCAGACAGGAATGGCTTCGAGTAGTTGCATGCGAAACCAATGTTGATTTTCACCTAACATCCAATATCGCGGATCCTGCATTAAATCATTTGTTTCTACTCTGGTTAGATCAAAATTAGCCTGAGCCAATATATCGTCAAGCAACATATTATAAATATTTTAATATAATAATTAAATATGTCAATCTCTTGCGCAGCAACGATTCTGGATTCTTTGGCAGAAGAATACAAAAACTAAGGCTATTTGAATACTCTTGCATTCAAAATACTTCTTTCAAACCTCTCTTCACTCTCATGGCTATTTTCCCCAAGAGAAGAAAAAACATAAATCACATTGTTGTAACGGATCAAAAATTCCATCATATTTGCGCATTTTGGTTGAAATTTCGCAACCTCGAATCCATTGTTCATTTGTTTAATGCCAGAAACAAATTTACCCACTGCGGAATATGACCCCTGATAATCTCCTTTTTCTTCTGAAAAAGCGAATGTTGTAGCACCTGCACACTGAGCATCAAGAAAATCATCTGTTGATTTATTCCATTCGCTTTTTTCGATCATCCAAGAAAAAAATGGGCCTTGTTCAAAAAATCCTTTTTTATTTGAGTTAAGATATTTTGCATTTATTTTTGCATTAGGAGGAAGCGATAATTCGATATTTGAATCAGGCAAAATACGAAATACCCAATCAGAGGGAACCGTTGGCAGTAACAAAGCAGTATCACAATCTCCGGTAAGAAAATCATAACCTCCACTTGCACTCGCAATCTCCCAATTTTCAAAGGTTTTATATCCCGGTTTACAAAAGTTTTTATCACATTTCGCTTTATCTACAATAGCACACACCTGAGAATTTTTATTGCTATAATTATTGTGGGAGTTAGTAGAAACAGCTCTATTACACGCCGAAATACTTACCACTAACAATAGTAAAAAAAGATAGTTATAGCCTGTAAATTGAAAATTCCAGCGCATTTTTATTAAGCGTATCGTAGGAAATAAAGTGATACCTCACTGTTTCATCATCTTGTAGTAGATTTTTATTACCATTTACATCAAGTAAAAATTTAGTCGAATCATTTGGATCCATCTCATATTCTTGCAATTCACCAAAATTTGAATCAAAGAACCAAATACCCGTGTTCTCGACTTTTCCAATAACCATTGTATGTTGTCTACCACTATAATCGACCTGCACAATATCTCCGCTCACACAATCGATTGTCTTGGTCTCAAATTCTCCTTTTATACCAGAGGAAATTGTTGAAATTTCATTATTGTTCTCTAAATCCCATGTGCTCTTGGTAGCATTTGGAGGTAAGAGAGTATCTCCATTTGTCTCTTCGTTCACGATATTATACAACCAGGTTTTGCACTGATCACCACCATGTTCTTGCGTACTCTGTAATTCAAAACCTTTAGTATTGTTATATACATCAAACTGCAATTCACCTGTACTGAAATATTTTTTCTCTAAAAATGTAAGCAGCAAATTATTTTTTGCGGGCAGATTGCTAAGATCCATTTTTAAAGCTCCGGAAACTGCAGATCTTTTATCTGCAGGAGCACTATCTAAAACTTTACTGAAATCTTTATCAAAAAGTGCATCTGGAGCAATCACAAACGCATCACTCTCTATTTCTATCGTCGTACCATTCGACAGTCCTGCGCGGAGCGTGATGGTGGCACTGGGCATAGATTGGTTGAAGGTAGAGAAGGGAATGTCGATGAATAATGCTGAGCGCGAGGATGCTACTACGTTACCGTTGAAGATAGCTTGGACATAGAGGAAATCCTGTCCGAAGGGGAGGAGATCGAATCGAACACGAATATCTCTGCTGCCATCGTACACATGATTTGACGATTTCGGGATATCGGGATGAGCAGCAGTGAAACGTGGACTAGAAGACGTATCCGGTGACAAGCGCACTTCATATTGCGCGTCTGCGAGAAGTTTTGTGATATTCGAACTGAAAATTGAAGTGTCTACTGCTGCAGCATAGATATCCATGAATTTTTTCGCAGGAATATCTGTGAGTCGCTGCAGAGTGAAAGCAATTTCCCATCTTTTTTCTGCGGTCGGCTCCATCCATAATTTTCTCGCAGCACCCATCATCATCTTCCCGACAATAGTATCTGTACGAAGACTCAGGGTGCCGTGCAAACTGTCTGGAGTGTTGTCATACCATGACAAGGCTTCGTTGTAGAGTGTGCGCTGAGGAACATTTGCGATTGCATCGGCTGCTTCTTTTTGATCTGAATGTGTGGGACCCGAAATACGGACGCCGCCGTTTTTCAGAAGATCCGTCGTTCGTTCATCTACTAAATTCATTGCAACGATAATGGAGGATTGGGTATCAGCGGTTGGGTTTTGCGACAAAAAATTCGATAAAGTAAGCACGAATACATCTCTCTGATCGCCATGCATTGCAACGATGCGTGAATCCGGCGAATTTCTCATCACCCAATCAATGCGGGCAGCACGCACAAGTGCGTTGCGATCAATACCAGGTGCAATAAGTTCCGGCTCTTGTGGAGATACCGCATTCCACTGTCCTTCGGCATTTTTTGCGAGTCCTGCTTCCCTCTGCCTATCCTCATACGTACGCAACTGCAACACATCATTATTCACCTGCAACAAATACTGCCACTGGTTATTGAAAATGATTTTGGCTGCATTGAGGAGGTGGGTTCTGTTGAAACTGGAAACACCGACTTGATTCAGCCACCAGATCTGGCCGCGTTCATTCCACCATGTCACACGCTTATCCAGATCCTGAAGAGGAAAATTATCAGACTCGCCGCGAAGGATTTTCAGGAAAATATTGACTGCACTTTGGATCAGCTCTCTTGCCCCATTTTCTCGATCATGCAGCATATCCATGTGCTGTTTTTCCACTGCAGCCTTTTCCTTGTGAATAGTATCCCTTGCCGCATCTCGACTGTAGGTATGACCAATACGATCCCAGTAGGCATCGATGGTTGCTTCGATGTGATCGGCTCGATACTTCACATAAGGTGAAGAGTCCGCGTAGAAAAAGTCTGTCAGAAAACGTTCGGCACTGATATAAAGTCGTAATGGTCCTGCGAATGAATCCGTCGCTTGGTAGAGATTGCTACTTTGGATACGAGCGATATCCGGATCTTCGATTGTGAGCGGAATACTATTGAGGGCTAGCTTTGCATCAAATGTACCATCTGTGTTTTCGGGGCCGGTGTAGGTATCGGCGCTATCGATCAATGACGCTCTTTTTGAGTCTCTGTCCCAGTGAAGATTCACCGTGTCGATCTCCTTACCACCCGGGCGTTCCTGCATATGTATTTTGTAATCACCGTTCCAATTACCTGCATCGAGGTAAATAGTCACGGGAGTAAAGGTGGTGCCACCCTTGTGTGACAATTCTACAGAGGAAAGCAGGCCGCCTGTGTCGGAATAAATATTGGTTTGATCGAACGGACTTGCGATAGCGAGGAGCACTGCATTGCCCTGAACGCGAATGACCGACAGAGAAGGGGCAATGGGATTTTCACTAAGCATTCCCTCTTCATCAATATCAAAGGACGTCTGAGCAGTATTGATACCACCTGAAAGACTATCCTTATTGAACCACCCATACACTTCTTCAACTACCTTTCCTGTTTCGCCGTTGACCATACGAATCGTCAGCTCTTCTGATCTCGGAATACCGCGACCCATCGTAAACTTCCACTCACCATCGCGAACAGGAGTGTCCAGACTTGGCCCATCGAAATATTCATTTTGTGCATTCGCAGCGCGTTTGACGCTAAATGTTGTCGAGGGCAATGGAGTTCTGTAGCGAACGGTAAACTCAACGAAATCACTGCGCTGCACCGACGTGACAAACATTTTCGGATAGGCGATTTTTTCTGCCTCGGCCTGAAGTTCCGCCTGTACGACGATACTGAGTGACGTTGCAAGGGCATTTCTTTCGGCCAGTGCGCTGTATTCGGCCTTGGCATCTGCCAGATCACGAGTCGAGCGTGTGATATCACTTTCAATTTTTGCTGCTGCATCTTGTAACTCTGATTCCTGTGTGAGTGAAGTTTTCAGAAAAGTGTCTGCGCCGTCACGCAATAGCATTGCAGTCTCTTGATTTTTTTGATCAGTCGCTAGAGTCGTAAGATCGCGCGCATATTTTGTGCGTGCCTTCGCCTCTACTTTTTGTGCTGAAGTTAGGGCTGCGCGGGCTGCGGTCGCAGTTGCACGAAACGTGGACACTGCTTTCGTATCAGCAGTCACCACGGCTGAAGCTGCTGTGTAATCCGCTTTGCACTGAGCTACCACCGCAGCAGTGAATAGTGGATTTTTGTGCGTGCGTTCTGCAACTGCAGTCGTGTAGGCGGTACGTGCAAGCTTCATGACATCTGTGTCCAAAGCGAGTCGGTCAGTGCCAAGTTTTACCTGCAGATCAGCGGCATCCGATACTTTCTTTGCCTGCACAGTTTTACTTGCTGCCTCAAGAACGGGTGCGACTTTCAAAAGATCAGCAGCAACCAAGCCATCTGCATGATCAAGCGTTGCCTGACGAGCACTGAGAGCATTTCTCCCACTATCCACTGCTTTATGAGCAGCCGTGAGAGCTGTGTCATTCGCTGCTAACTCGCGCACAAGCGTTTCCATCTGTTTTTCAAGATCATGAATATGAGTTTCCAGTTCCCCTTCACCTGTATGAATTTCGAGACTTGGCGAAGTCGTGCTTGAAAGAAGTGCGCGCTTCTCAAGTGTTTCCACATGCGCAGTCGCCGGAAAGTTTTGGAAAGGCCTCCGTGCCTTCCGGGCAGATGAAAAAAGGCCACTCAGTTTGCTCCACACAGAATGTGTTTGCTCAGGAATATGCTCATATGAACCAAAGGGAGGAATATAATCCAAAAAGACAAACTTTTCGTTACTGTCTTTGTTTCTGTGTTCTGGAGTGCTGGATGGAGGCATGAAGGTATTGGGGAAGATGCCACC
This sequence comes from Candidatus Peribacteria bacterium, assembly GCA_943355155.1. GTDB lineage: Bacteria > Patescibacteriota > Gracilibacteria > Peribacterales > Peribacteraceae > CALREJ01. The sequence goes on along the minus strand of CALREJ010000001.1, from coordinate 30,116 downwards.
ATCGTCGGAGATTTTATGAGGGTTGGGGAGATGCGGGGAGAGGGGTTAGTTTTGTGAAAGCAGAGTTTATGGCTCGCAATAAGGATCTTTGGGCGTTCTGTGGGTGATAAGAACGCAAAATGAGAGGCTCTCATCTGGAAAGGCTCAAGATGAAAATCATCTACAAAATTGTAATCAATTGAATCAAATTTATACTCATATATTTTCTTATATGTATAACCTATTCATATATTCTAATTTATTATTTTCCATCATTTAGTGGCAACTCAACATAGAATGTTGTCCCCTTCCCCTCTTCACTCTTGAACCAGATCTTTCCTCCCTGTGCCTCGATAGCGCCCTTTGCCACATAAAGACCGAATCCATTTCCATCCACTTCATTTCTTACGTTACTCGCACGGAAAAGCTTGCCGAAAATTTGTGATTGGTCTGCCTTGGGGATACCCACACCGGTATCCGACACTTCGCAGTAGAGCGTTTCACCCTTCACAGCGACCGTAAAATTCACAGTGCCCTTCGGCTGAGTATACTTCACGGCATTGCTCAGAAGGTTTTCAATAGTCATGTGTGTATAGCGCTTATCGAGCATCGCAACGGGTAATTTTTTATCAATAGATACTTTAAAATGAACGCCTTTCTGTTCTGCCTTTGGTTTTATAATATCTAAAATTTCCTTGAATAAATCGTCCAACTTCAACTTGCCTTTCTCCACCTTCACACGACCAAGTTGAATACGGGACACGTCTAAAATAAGGCTCACGAGATCGGATAAATTGGTTGCAACAGATTGTGCAGAGACAAGATGAACCCTTTGTTCATCCGTGACCTTACCCAAATCTCCATCCAAAAACATTTCCATATACCAACGCAAAGATGAAACTGGCGTTGCAAGTTGGTGGCTCACCATACCCAACAGTTCGTCTTTTTGGCGGTCGAGTTCGGCAAAAACTTCAACTCTCTTATTCCAAACCATTATCAGAGATAGCGCCAAGACAATAATCGCAAAAACCAAGAAAATAATAAATCCAATAAACGGAATAAGTGTTTGTGTAGTAATTGTTGAAAAATCATTCGCCCTTATATCGGTTGCAAGAACAGCAATAACATTTTGATTCGAATCAAGAATCGGCGCATAACCAGTTAATACTTTCCCATATTCATCGGAATATAAATCTTTGCTAGTTAGTGGTCCATTGTAAGATTCAAATGTCTCAGCGGGTGGCTCTGGATACTCTTGACTTGGCCATTGCAAGTTATCTGCTCCATCAGGCTCTATTTTCCCATCTCCATTCGCATCGACATCATTTGCTAAATCATTATCTATATTTGCATATGGATTCAAAGATTCTGCATCTGCCACAAAAACCATTTTAGTAGAATCAATATCTGACTTTTTGAAAATGTACATATAAACAATATTTGGATTGCTATTTTTCGCACGCTTTAATTGTCCTACGACACGTGACCAAGCTGGTTTTTTCCAATCACCCTCCACTTGTAAAGATTGAATATCATCTGGATCAATATTGGCAACCTGAGTAATTGCTATCGACAACAATCTTTGTCTTAAATTATCTGACAAAAGAATTACTGTGTGCTTATATAAAAACCAAGACATTATTGCAATGACAATTATTGCACCAAGAACAATTACCGTGCCCACCCAAATCAAGCTTAATCTTTTGTTTTTTGTTTTTTCCATATCAAGTAATTATAGCAAAAATCGCTTTGATTATCAAGTTTTGACCTTACATATGCCATCTAAGGCGAATAAAAATGCAAAAAACATTGCTTTTTGAGAAAAAATACATGCTTTCTTAATAAACAGAGAATTAGCGCACGCATCTCGAATTGTATTAACAGTGTACGTGTATATGATAATTATGAAAATTGTTTTTACAGTGTTGTTAGCATTACTCTTTAGTTCATGAAAAGTCCGATTTTTTTGTTATACATTTTGGGGGCAGTAGGAATTGCAGTATTAGCAAATTCAATAAGCACAATTTGGGCAAAAGGAACTGACAAAATATCTATTTGGCTGTTTCTACTAGTTTTAATTTCACCGTTTGTTTATATTAGTTTTGGAATTGCAACCTCAAAGATTGGTCTATCACTAGCATCTGGAACAATTGACTCCTTATTAACAATAACTTCTGTGATGGTTGGATTGATAATTTTTCAAGAATGGAATCGAATTTCTGCGATGCAATATTTAGGATTAGCCTTTGCAATCACAGGCACTTTTCTGATGTTATATTTCCCGAAGGTCACAAATTAATTCTCACAAAAAATACATGTTAATAGCTAACGAAATTAATAATTTATCAGGCATGAGAAATTCAACTCAGGATTTATCGCAATACAGCTTCATTGATTTTGAGAGAAGTTATCAAATTGCCCTACTATTTGCAGAACATATTGAGGCCTCTTTTGAATCACTTGCTAAAATATTAACAACGTATGAAAGCTTTGAGGTTGTGAGGGATGAGACTGCTCGCACTTTAGATCTTTTAAGAAGTCTCAATGAAAATAATGAATATTTTAAGCTACGCATTGGTGCTGTAACTTCGTTTCTTCCACGGAATCAGCCACTTTACGCACTAACTTGTTTTGTTATTATTCCTTCTTTAATGGCTAGTGAGGTACATTTTAGAATACCACAAGGAATGCGATATTTTTTCCCAGAACTTATACAAATACTAAAAATACATGATTTTTTCCCAAACATTCATGTATCAAAAAAAGAGAGAGCACAATTTTTAATTGAACGTACGGCCTTATGTATCAATACCAAAACACAGGAAAATCAGCCAGTTACTGACGTAGTTATTTTTACTGGCACTCCATTTCACGCAGATCGTTTGCGTACCGTTTTTGATCAGCGTACCCTATTTATAACAAATGGAGCCGGTCACAATCCCCTAATAATTACTGAACACGCTGATATTTCTAACAGTGTTGAAGCTGCTCTTACATTGCAACTATATAACCAAGGCCAAGATTGTGCCTCGCCAAATTCAATTCTTGTTCATAATAGATCTTTCCTTGTATTTAACAATCTATTGCTTGAAAAATTAAGAAGGATCAAAATTGGTAACTACAACGATAGATCCTGTATCGTTGGCCCAATTAATGATATTGAAGATTTGATTAGAATACAGGGGCTTTTAGTTGAAAATAAAAAATGGATTAATTCAAACACACCTGGTGTTATTCGCACTAATCAGTCAATCGTTGAGCCAACAATAATAAATAAGCCTTTGCGTGATGGGGGTAATTATAATGAAGTTTTTGCTCCAATTTTTTTTATACAAGAATATGAAAACGATGTAATGCTTTCTAATTATTTTGAAAATGATCAGTATGCACGTAACGCAATGTATGTCACGGTTTATGGTGATAGCAAATACATAGATAGTTTGGCTGGGAAATATGTTAACGATAAACTACTGCACGATGAGAGTACTATAATTAGAAATACACATTTACATGCGCATGGCATAGAAAGAGGGACTCAGCCCTATGGAGGTTACGGGCATGGAGCGTCTAGTGTTAGTATTAATCGAAAAATAACTTGCAAACCTACACTGCCACAACGAGAAATATACGATTATATCGTAAGACCTATTTTGGAATTAGGAAACTTGGAAAATCTAAGAAAATCAAGAAATGGAATGCAAAAAATAATGACAAAAAATATTGAAAAATTGCTTGGCCAAAAGAATTCAGTAAAAAAAGATGCACCTATTTTGCTTGCAAAAATGTATATTGACCTGCTGGAACTTACAGATAAAGGGAAAAGATATTCGGAAATATCTTCTCGAATGATTCATAGTTTGCTTACTGAGCCAAATATAGAATACATGTCTGACATGGAGCTGAAACATATTGATCAAATAAGAGAGTTGCATAATTTTTTGAAAAAAAATAGATTTTCGAAAGTCGAAGAATTAGAGTCGATTCTCTATTCAATACCTAAAAGATTTGGCGCAACAGAAAGGGAAAATAGAATTGAGCAACTTGCTCTTTATCGACAAATTTATTATTTGCTATTTGGGAAAGATTCTGGCCCGAGACTCGCACAGTTTCTTTTTGAAGCAAATCACGATCATATTTTGCTCTTACTAGATATATAATCTTAGATCTTATGACTCTTTGCTAAAATAATTTCTTTCAAAATTTTCGATAGGAAGCAGTGAATTGAATAATTAATGAAAGCATAAATACTACTAAAAAAAAGTAGAATGGCATGAAGCTATTCTTTGCAATTTCATTCAACTTATTGGCATGCATATCTGCTGCAAAAACAGCTACGGTTTTTCCCGCAATATCTTTGATCGGTGCATAACCCGAAATCACTTTGCCAAATTGATCTTCATAAAATTCCCGATTAGTTGTTGAACCTGCATATGCTTGAAAGGTTTCAGGCGGGGCATTTACATATTGTTGACCAGGCCAAACAAGATAATCGCCACCTGTTGGTGTTCCATCGATAAGGCCGTCTTGATTTTCATCGATATTATTATTCGGATCGTTATCTATGTTTACATATGGATTAATTGATTCGGCTTCCGATACAAAATTTATTTTTGTGCCATCCTTAATATCTTTTCTTAGAATATATGTGTAGACAAGATTCTTATTATTATCACGAATTTGTTTCAACTGATTCACCACCTTCGCCCACTCCGGCTTCTTCCAATCTTCTTCAACTTGCAGGGCATTCAAATCATCTGCACTAAATTGCAATGCCGCAGCCTCTGCAACAGACTTCACCACCTGCTGCATGCGCTGAAGAGTGAGTTTTTGCGTGTAGAGATAGAGCCCATAGGTTACGGAAGTCGCTAAAAGGAAAGAGATTCCTAGGCTGATCATTACTTTTCGCACATTGATAGATTTGTACAAATCCCTAAGAATATCTCTGTTAAAAATAATCTGACCTAAGCTAGAAAAAATAAGGAAAAACACTATGCCCCAAACCCACAAAGAAAAACTATTTTTTGTAGCGTTGTGTGCATCGGTTGCCCATTTATCGACTCCTAGAATACCTACGATAGTGCCATCGCTACCTTTGATTGGCGCGAAGCCAGAAATGAACGTTCCCCATTGATCCGTAAATACCTTACTGCTCGCAATCGGCACTGTATAGGAATGATCACGTAACACATCAATAAGAGAGCCATCATATGGCCTTCCCGGCGCAATATTTTCATCTGCTTTATCCAGTATTCCATCACGATTCAAATCAAAGACTTTATCCGGATCAATGGAATCAGCATCTGCAACGAATTCATATTTTAATGGATCTCCAGTCGGTCGCATGATGTAGATAAATTTCACATCGGGATTTTGATCGCGTATATCATTGAGCTGACGAATGATTTTTGTGTACTCAGGCTTCTGAATATCATATTTGCTTCTCACTTGATTGATATCAGATGCAGAAAATTGAATCGCACCTGTCGCTGCGATGCTTTTTACTTGCTCGCGAATGCGCTGTGTATTGAAATATAAATTTTGCGCGTAGAAAGCATATGTCGCTAGTAGGGATAATCCTGCACATGCTCCGAAGATAGCTACACTTCCTTTACTAAAGAAAAATTCGCCCCATCGGGAAAAGGGGGTGTAGCGTGATCGTGAATTAAAGTTTGAAAGAGAGCACTCCCTCAGCACCCCCCACCCCTGCACCCCCATCGCAATCAGAATCAAAAGAATCATTCCAAGCAACCCATACAAAATAGGTTTGAAGTGTGCGGATGCGAGAGTCGTAAGTTCCTTCATGGAAATATCTGCGGAGAGGACGGCCACACCATTACCATTTGAATCCATAATCGGTGCTGTCGCTGCGATATCTGTCGTCCATTGATCGGTATAGGTCGTCGTGTCATAGACCGGACGGATCATTCCTTCATTCAAAATTTTAGGCGATTGGGTACTCATGTCATAGCTTCGTCCCGGATACACATTCTGCTCACTTGGATCAATCTTCCCATCATGATTCACGTCGCTTTCAAAAGGTAAGTTAACATTGGAATCAGCATCGACAACAAATTCCCACATATTCGGAATGTCCGTAGGTCTGTAGATAAAAATGTACAAAATATTGTGGTTCCGATTGCGCACATCGTTCAATGTGTTAAACACTCTCTGATACTCCGGACGCTGCATGTCGCTCGCGATGTGAAGTACAGATAGATCATCTGCACGTATGTCCTTTGCAGCAGTCGAAACAATTGCCATCAATCGCTGGCCAACCTCCGCCTTTGTCACTGAAAAAGTATAAAAATACGCTGCAGGAATAAGAGCACAAAGGAGAACAAAAAGACCACTCAAGATTCCAATGTTTCTTTTTCGCAAGAGTATTTTGACGATTTCCCTCATCGGTACTTTTTTTCTGGGGGATGACATTTCAATCACCTCCCTCCCCTCTTTCCTCTCCGGCTCTTTTTGCGTATGCACTGTGTTTTTTTGCCACACACTCTCGAAGAAGGCGCGCTCTTCCTCTGCGAGTTCGGGGTAATGGATGAAGCAGGCGCGTTTGTCTTTCAGCTGGAAACACGCGACGGTGTCGCCCACGATGATGGTTTCGAAGGCGAAGGGGTATTCTTCTGGATCGACGAGGACAGTGTGGCGGAATTCGAAGGGGTCGCGGGATTGCAGACGACGACCGAGCGGGGTGTTTTGGGTGATGACGCGGGAGAAAATTTCACGCTTCTTTCGGTCGCGGATATTGTGTTTGCGTACGTCGATCAATTCTTCTTCGATATCCGGGGATTGAACAGGGCCGTAGGAAAGAAATACTTTCCCGCGATCGAGGAGCTGAGAGTACGCACGACGGATCCCTTCTTCTCCTTCAAAATATTCCATTTCGGGTCGCGTTTTTCTTTTCTGAAGAGACGCAAGGAATGCTTCGAAATTTTGGTATTTTCGTATCATCATCTGCTGACGCAGTTCCGTGTCATCACGGATCCAATCGAGCACGGTCTGCAGCGACTGAAGGATATATCTTGGTGCATCATTGACCATCTGGCGATGGATGATTTTTTTCTTCAGAAGTTTCGACATGGCCTGATCGAGCACGCCCGTACTCTTCCCCGTTTTTGCCGCAAGTTCACGGAGGGTGAGCGAATCGTTCTCGAGCAGCTTTTGCAAAATGACGATTTCTGTGCCGGAAAAGCCTGCATCAAGAAGACAGGACTCGATACTGGAAGGAAGAGAGTTCATGCAAACGTCGACTTTACGTCACGTTTGGCAAGGTGGCAAGTTACGGACAGGTCTCTTTTGCCTATCTGCTGCAGAATTTTGCAAATACCCCTGACCGTTCTGCCCTAGGTAAGAACGCCCGGAGATCTTTTCCTGTAGCCAAAAAGTACCACTCGGAAAAATCTCGATGGTTTTCTAAGTAAAGAACCGTGGTTTATTGCACTAAAGCCGCCTCGTACACCTCTTTGCTGATGATATTTTCTTTATAAAGACGTTTTGCGTCTTTTTCGAAGGACACCATCCCGAGTTCTGTGCCTGTCTGGAGAACGGATTTCAGCTCTGCGAGGCGATTGTCGCGAATAGTGTTCGACGCTGCTTGTGTGTTGATGAGGATCTCGCGGTGTGCTGTGCGGCCTCCACCAATGCGTGGGAGCAGGCGCTGAGCAACGATGGCCTTCAGCGACATACTCAGCTGCGAACGGATCTGTGGCTGCTGGTAAGGCGGGAACACGTCGATCATACGGTCGATTGCCTGAATCGTGTTTGGCGTGTGGAGGGTTCCGAGGATCAAGTGTCCGGTTTCCGCAAGAGTCAGGGCTGCGGAGAAAGTTTCGGGGTCGCGCATTTCTCCGACCATCACGATGTTTGGGTCTTGACGGAGAACGCGCTTGAGGGCTTCTGCAAAGGAAAGGAAATCTTGTCCAAGCTGACGCTGACGAATGAGTCCTTTGCCCCGCGGGAAGAGGAATTCAATCGGATCTTCGAGGGTGACGATGCTTTCTGCCTTGGTATCGTTGATGTACTGAATCATCGACGCAAGGGACGTTGATTTTCCCATTCCTGTCGGGCCTGTGAAAAGGATCAACCCTTCTCGGTGCTGAGTAAATCGCGGAATAATATTTTCGAGACCGATTTCTTCGAGAGTCGGGATATCGGTCGGGATCACACGGGCTACCAGTCCGTGGAAGCCGCGCTCAAAGTGACAGTTCACGCGAAGACGCACGCCGTTCGGCAGTTGATAGGACACGTCGACTTCTCTGTTTTCCTGCAGACGTTTAAAACTAAAATCCTGCAACGTCGCCTTCACAAATTTTTCCGCATCGGCAGGCGTGATATCGTTTTCTGTCTGAGGAAGCAGTTCTCCGTCGATACGAAAAAGAAGTGGCGAGCCGACCGTGATATGGACATCGGACGCACCGGCCTCCACGCCTTTTTGGAAAATAGTATCGGAGAGAGAATTGGCCATCCCCCCATTGTAGCAAAAAACACACTTTTTCGCAAGGAAGAGACATATTCACGACTCAATCCTCCTGTGACTTCTGGCTGAACGCGTAGACAGCTTTGAGCACCTTTTCCAGCGCCTCTTCGTCCATTCCGCGTTCCGTGCCTTCTTCAACCATAGCGTCGACAACATCGAGTTCTGTGCCCGGCTCCGCGCTTTCATCTTCCTCTGCGTCAGAATCGCTCGTATCGGTGCCAATCATCCAGAGCTCTTCGAGTTGCTCCAAAATTTGCTTGTAGATGGCTTCTGCCTGTGAATGTGTGGGCTTTGGCATAAGAATGTGCTGTATCTTTCCTTATTACACAGAATGTGCAATTGACGAAAGTAGAAAAAATTGTTCAGCGCTTCTTTATGATTGGAAGATGATGAGAAAGCCACGAATGAACTTCGCGTGGATCGAAGAAAAGGACGTACGCAGGCGGCAGAACGAGGAACCACCAGATACTCATGAAGACCGCGACGGAAACGTGAAAAAGTGTGCCGGCAATGATCGCCTTCCACCTCCATTCTCTGTTCCACAAACAAAATGGAAGGAAAAATTCACCGAGACGGACGATCCAGTTAAGAAACTCAAACACAGCAGGCGAAAATGTACGAGTGAGGACGAAGCCCCACGGAGTCGCCCATTTTCCGGAAAAAGAAGCGATCAGCACTTCCCCAGTCTGCCAATCAGGCAACCATATTTTTTGACTCGCGACACCGATGTATGTCGCAGTGATCTGAAGTGCCAAAAGTCGCTGCGGGAGAATACTGATTTCTTCGAATGCAAAAAATGATCCACGTCGCAGTCGCATATGCAGGGAAAAAGTTTTGTCTGCACCGCTGAAAAGAAGGATCAACAAAACCGTAAAAAATAGACGATGATACGACGACGGAAAATCGTGAAACGAGAGTTGCCAGTAATAGAGGAAAAGAAGTAGGAGAGAGAAAAGGGATGTCCGCATGGCGATGCCGAGGGCGAGAGTGACAGAGCAGAGACAGTAGAACGAAAAAATCAGCCACGCGACTGCGACAGAAGGAGGCTCAAAAAGCGATCGAATCGTCATCGGGAACGCATCCGCCCAAATAGAAAATACGAGTCCCTGACTCGAAAAAAGAGTGGGAACAGCCTGAACGTAGGTCAGTGCTTCGAGGAGAAGAAATGATCCGAATGCGATGCGAAAAATCGCAAGGATGTGTGGCAGGTCTTTCCGGGTCCACCATCTGTCCCAACGATAAAAAAATGATTTAGTCATAGACAGTTGCGAGAAGAGTGGATTCGAGATGGGGACTTTGACGTAACGTATCCATGCCCTGTGGTGACTGCGGCCACTGCTGCCAGCTCAGGCGAATGGCTTTGATGGAATGCCCACGACCGCGCTCCAGTTGAAGAAGTTTTGAAGAAATGAGCAACGCATTCGCACGCGCATGTTCTCTGTCGGGGTGCGTGAAAATCAATTTAAATTTGCGTACCACCGCTTCGCCGAGAATCACGCGAAAATAGGGCTGAAGAGAAATCGGTTCCCATGTGCCATCGACTGTTAAGCCCTCCGCGACGAAATCATAATTGTACCGATCGTACGCCTGATACGGAGCCATCATGCCATATGAAAATAACGTAAGAGAGCGCGGAAAGGGCATCCAGACGCGAAACATCGTGAGCATGAATCCTGACACCTGAAACGCAATAAAAAAAAGGATGACGGCGTGCTGCAGAAAACGGCGGAGCTTCATGGTCGTGAGTATACCCATCTCTACGCACAGTCGTTACTCCATTGGCATGAAGAATTGACACGTATGGGGATGATTTGATATGTTTTCGAGTTAGAAAAGTCTTTTCCTTCCCCATACTCCATGGTTGCAAATAATGAAATAAAATACTTTAGAGGGGATGAGCGTGGATTAAATATTGAAGAATTATGGACTGGCAGAGTGTTGAATATGCTCGATGATGTTGCCATTGTTGCCGTTGATCCTAATGGATTGAATAGTCATTTTGCTATACCAGCTCAACGTTTAAGAGAAGCTTTAATAGAAGATCAAGCTACTTTTCAATTTTACATTGCAAGAATGATGTGGGGAGAAAAAGGAATAATTCTTAGGCCAGAAAATAAAAAGATTGCTGCAGATGTTGAAAAACTAAAAGACGCTGCTTAGATCAAAATTCACAACTACCGAATACGATCAAAACTGATACTCTATCCGCATGCAGAAAGCCGATGCACAGAAACGGATTGAGAGTTTGAAATCTGAGATTTGGCGCTTGAATAAGGCCTATTTCATTGATAATAAAACGGAAGTGTCGGAAGATGTGCGCGATGCACTCAAGCAGGAATTGATAAGCCTCGAGAAAGAATTTCCGGATTTGGTAACGAAGGATTCACCGACGCAACGTGTCGGTGCGCCGCTCGATGGACGCTTACCAAAGGTCGTGCACTTCACGCCCAAGGAATCTTTAACTGATGCATTTTCGTTTGAGGAGATGGAAGACTGGATCACACAGATGCGAAGAGCCTTGGGCGACGATAAAAAAGAATTTGAACTTGTGAGCGAACTCAAAATCGACGGACTGAATATTTCGCTCGTGTATGAAAAAGAAAAACAGAAAGAAGATCACGATGGACACTACTCACTCGCTCGCGCAGTGACACGGGGGAACGGAGTGGAAGGAGAAGATGTCACGCATACGGTGAGAACAATTGAGTCGCTACCGCTCGCACTCTCGATCACGAAAAAAAATGGAATGGAACTGCCGGCATTTTTGGAAATCAGTGGTGAGGTGTACATGCCCAAAGCATCACTGGAGAAATTGAACCGAGGTTTAGAAGACGATGAAAAGTTTGCAAATCCGCGAAACGCAGCAGCGGGATCGGTAAGGCAACTTGATCCGAAAATGGCTGCAGGAAGGGATCTTCGGATGTTTTGCTATACATTGAATGGCGAAGCAGCCGACGCACTGAATCTCGATACACAATCGTCTGTTCTGGAATTTTTCTCTGCTCACGCGATCCCCGTCTGCACCGATTTTCGCGTCATGCATCACCTGAGTGACGTACGAAAAATGTATGAAACGATTGGGAAAAAACGTGCATCACTCCCCTTCGACATCGACGGAATTGTTACAAAAGTAAATGATCGCAGGATGCAGAGAGAATTGGGATCGACCGCAAAAGCTCCGCGCTGGGCACGCGCGTATAAATTTCCTGCAGAAGAAAAAACGGCGCAGTTGCTTGATGTACATTTGCAGGTCGGTCGCACAGGCGCGATCACCCCTGTTGCAATTCTCACTCCGACGCACATCGCAGGAACAGTCGTCACACGCGCGACTCTTCATAACGCAGATGAAATCGAACGACTCGATGTGCGGATCGGCGACACGGTCGTGATACGAAAAGCCGGCGATATTATTCCGGAAGTGCTTGAGGTTTTGAAAAATCTACGCCCCGAAAAAAGCAAACCCTTTCATTTCCCCAAAAACTGTCCGCAGTGTGGAGAAGCGTTGATACGACCAGAAGGAGAAGTGGCTATCTACTGCCACAATCGCGAATGTCCTGGTGTGAAACAGGAATCGATCGAACACCTCACGTCTCGCTATGCGTTTAACATCGAAGGACTCGGGAAAGAAACGGTGGATGTACTCCTCGAAGCCGGCATCATCAGTGACAGCGCGGATATTTTCTTTTTAACGGCAGACGACTTACTGAGCCTTCCTCTCTTCAAAGAAAAGAAAACGGAAAATATTTTGAACGCGATCGAAAAAGCAAAACGCATTCCACTCGATCGATTTCTCTATGCACTCGGCATCCGACATGTCGGACGTGAAACGGCGGAGTTACTTGCGAAAAGTTTGCCATGGAAGATCGAAGAAGTAGACATCGAAGAAACGGAAACAAAGTTACAGCCCTCGCTCTTTGGCGGCGAAGCGAGGAAAGTGACACTGCACGCGATTCCCCTTTCCGTGCTTGTGGAAACCATCGAAAGCCTGAAGCCCGAGGAAATAGCCGCGATCCACGGCATCGGTGATGTGGTGGCGCATGAAGTAACGGAGTGGATGAAACGAAAAGAGCACAAAGAACTACTGAAGAAATTTGAAAAAGGCGGAGTGGTGTGCTTGAAGCCGGAACAAAGTTCGCTCAAGCAAATCTTCTTGGGCAAAATTTTTGTGCTCACAGGCACTCTCCCGACGCTCAGCAGAGACGACGCAAAAGAAATGATCAAAGAACGCGGCGGAAAAGTGAGCGGATCGGTGAGTAAAAAAACGAACTACGTCCTTGCGGGGGAAGATGCGGGAAGTAAATTGGATGATGCGAAAAAATTGAATGTGATGGTGATTGATGAGGGGGAGTTTTTGGGGATGATGAAGTGAGGGCGTTCTGCATACCTGTGGAACGCCAAAAAGGCTTTGCCATAAACAAAAAGTCAGCGTCAGCAATTTTAAATATTGTCGAAACTCTCCACGAAATTGGGCACAGAATATCATTATTTTACCTATGCTTGTCTTTATTGATGAATCGGGAGATCCGGGATTTGCACTTAGTAAGGGGTCAAGTCGCTTCTTCTCTGTGGCACTCATTGTATTTGAAATGGAAGATGAGGCTATGGCGTGCGATCAACGTATTGAACTTCTGAAACGCGAACAAGGATGGAGAGGCGAGTTTCACTTTTATCGCAATTCAGATCGGGTCAGGCGCGAGTTTTTACGGGCAGTCGCACCCTACAATTTTTTTTACTATGGCATCGTCATAGACAAACATGCGAGTCATTTCTGGAAGGAAAGCTTTTGTGACAAACACTCATTCTACAAATACACATGTGGTTTGGTATTCGAAAATGCAAAAGAGAAACTTCACGATGCGACTGTGATCATTGATGAAAGCGGCAATCTTGATTTCAAACGTCAGCTCAGGATGTATTTACGACAACAGATGAACCGGCAAAGGCGTATCATTCGTAAAGTGAAGATGCAGCGCTCAGAGTCAAATAACCTCCTTCAGCTAGCCGATTACATCGCAGGTATTATGAATCGCTCGATGCAAGGAGAGAAAAAGTATGTTGATGATTATAAGAAACTTATCAGTCACAGGGAAATCTCAGTGAAAGTATGGCCACACTGACAAACAGAAATTCCCGATCCTATCCCTTTGTGGAGAAGGCGGCGATAAACGTCACCGTTCGGATCGAGAACAATTCCACTTATATGTTAGCATAACAGACCGAGAATGCAAATTTTTCAGCATCAAAACCGTATCGCCCCACATGCCACCCACATACGATAGAAGAAAATCACTGTAAGACATCCGCCCTCACTGCGTCCTAGAGAGTGAACTTATCCCTTCCCCCACATATATGGATATTCTTTGGTTTCTTCTTATCGGGCTTATCGCAGGTTGGATTGCCGGACAGATCATGAAAGGCGGCGGTTATGGAATCGTCGGTGATATCGTCGTCGGCATCGTCGGCGCCATGATCGGCGGATTTATCTTCCGTTTACTTGGCATCACTGCCTACGGGACACTCGGGTCTATCGTGATGGCGGTGATCGGCGCGATGATTTTGATCGCATTGCTGCGGACGTTGAAACATGCGTGAGGGACTTTTGCATCAAACAATGGAAAGTCATCTGTATTGCTACCAAAAACCGCCGACGGGCGGTTTTTTTATGGGGTTAGGTATATTGAAAGAATACTTAAAACGAACAAAAGAGATATAGCGCGCCATTATGACCCCTGCTACACTCTGAGCCCTCGTTCTTTTCATAATGTTTGCGATTGCGATGAGTGACTGCAGCACGCTTTGTTTGCCTGATTGGCAAACGATACGTGCCGTGGTGGCGGAATTGGTAGACGCGCACGCTTGAGGGGCGTGTATTCGTAAGGATGTGGAGGTTCGAGTCCTCTCCACGGCACCAGCCTACGCACTTCTGCGGAAGTGCTCCGGCTGGCAAGCCAGTTCATTCTAAATTTGCATGCGTAGGCTGCCCGCCGGAGCAAGAGCGTAGGTGGGCAAGCCATTCTCTCGTTATGAAAATCTATGTGGCATTACGTTTATATTCTCGAAAATAAGAACGATCAGCATTATGTTGGCCTGACTGATAATATCGATGAACGGCTGGAAAAGCATAATCGTGGCGAAGTACCTTCAACAGCAAAATATATTCCCTGGAAAATTTGTCATTTTTCTGCATTTCCAACTAGAGAACAGGCTGCTTCCTATGAGAAATTTCTCAAATCAGGATCGGGGCGAGAATTTCGTAAACGTCGTCTCGAAATCAAGAAACCTCATATTGTCTAATTTTTTCCAGATTTTTGTCTCAAAGTATTAGCTCAAGTACAAAATCATTAGTTTTTGGTTCTCTTCCAACGGTTTTAGTTTTAGTAGAATGGATAACAATGTGATCTCCGGCAATGACCGCTTCATTACATTGAATATCTATGTGAGACACATATCGATTCGTCGCTCTTCCCTCACCTTTCAATCTACCATCAGCACTTCTTATCTCAACAGAAGTGTCATTTTCGTGAGCAGACGTCATCAAAAGTCCACCAAGAATTACTGCAACTTCTGTATCACTTTCTTTTTGGAATTTTACGTCAATCATTGGCTCGTCAGCCTGAAACTCATGGCGCTCCCAGCGACATCCTGGATCATTTTGATTGAGCAAGAAAGTTCTTGAACCATCTTCATTTTGCGTATCACCTGACCATTCCGTTGCTTGAGGTGCTTTCTGGAGCCATTGCATGACTGCGCTAGGTGAACCTTCAAAGACGACTCGTGTATCTGACCCCATACTGACAGAGCGATCTAGTGCCAATACCATCTGTATTTTTTCTGCAGCGGTGAGATCTGATTTTCGTCTGCCTTGCAAGTATTGAATCTCTGCGGGGTTTAATAACACCGTCCAATGAGAGGGTGGCGGACTCGTAATGATGCCGTACCCTAGGTTATCACAAAGCGCATGGACTTCTCTTTCTTGAGCAGTTTGCTGTGGGATTACCCGTTGATCTCCTCTTTCTTTTGCTTGCTCTGGCTTATCTGCATTCACAAAATCTACATTGGGGTATGCATCACGATACAAAATCCTGTCTGGAAGCTCTATAGAATAATCAGAATCCTCATCTCCAATTGATCCCGCAGAGTGTTCACTTCCTTGTGCCATATGTATGTTTGTTAATATTACTAGGGTATTATAGCAAAATATTCATATAATTTCAATCATGGATATCGGGGAATGGCTCTGATGACAAATATACTTCCAACCTTAGTGTAGGTATCAATCTTTTTGGTCATTGGCCGTCGTCTCATCCTCCACAACATTCAACTCCTCGTCCTCCACAACCTTCTTCACTTTCTTCGGAGGCACAGGCTTGCCTTCAAAGATCGCGAGGAATTCTTCTACGGACATGGTTTCGTCTTTGAGGAGGATGATTGCGAGTTCGTGGAGTTTCTTTTCATGATGCCTGAGGAATGCCTCGGCGCGCTTGTATTGTGCTGTGATCGTTTCGCGCACGAACTGATCGATCTTGCGCGCACTTTCTTCGGAGTAGTTCCTTGCGTGTCCGAGGTCTGCACCGAGGGAAGCTGAGCTCTGCTTTTCGCCGTAGGTGACGAGTCCTAGTTCATCGTCCATGCCATAACGCGTTGCCATGTTGCGGGCGATCTGCGAGGCGCGTTCGATATCGTTGCTGGCTCCTGTCGTGCTGTCTTTGAAGATCAATTGTTCTGCCGCGCGACCACCGAGGAGACCACAGATCTGATCGAGGAATTTCTGTTTGCTCGTGGTGTACGTATCTTCATCCGGCAGGAACCACGTGATGCCGAGGGCGGAGCCGCGTGAGACGATGCTGATTTTGTGCAATTTATCGGATTCTTTGCAGAGATGTCCGACAATCGCATGCCCGAGTTCATGGTAGGCAGTGATTTCTTTTTCGTGCTGCTGGAGTTTACGTGATTTCCTTTCGGGTCCGATCGTCACTTTTTCGAGCGCATCGACGATGTCTTTTTGATTGATGCCAGCGTGTCCGCGCTTTGCGGCAAAAATGGCGGCTTCGTTCATCACGTTTTCGAGGTCTGCACCGGTGAGGCCGACGCTCTGTTTCGCGATCACTGAAAGATTAATTCCTTTCACGATCTTTTTATTCCTCGCATGAACCTTCAGGATTTGCTCACGCGCTTCGAGATCTGGGTTATCGAGGAACACGTGACGATCGAAACGACCGGGACGAAGGAGTGCTGCATCCAGAACGTCCGGACGATTGGTCGCCGCCATCACGATCACATTTGTGCCCTGTTCAAATCCATCCATTTCCGTGAGGATTTGGTTGAGGGTTTGCTCGCGTTCGTCGTGCCCGCCACCAAACCCAGCTCCTCCACGCTGACGACCAACTGCATCGATTTCGTCGATGAAGATGATGCATGGAGCGTTTCGCTTGGCTTTGATGAAAAGATCACGCACCCGAGACGCACCAACTCCCACGAACATCTCGACAAATTCGGAACCTGCGATCGAGAAGAATGGCACACCTGCCTCCCCCGCGACCGCACGCGCCATCAATGTTTTTCCTGTTCCCGGGGGACCCACGAGCAGCACACCTTTTGGAATTTTTGCGCCAATGTTTAAATATTTCTTCGGAAATTTCAGGAAATCCACGACTTCGACCAGTTCTTCCTTTGCTTCGTCACTCCCCGCAACATCTTTGAACCGCGTCTTCACTTGTTTTGCGTCCGCAACACGAGCGCGCGATTTGCCGAAGGACATCGCAGAGCTTTGCGAACGGGCAATACCACGGAACACCCAGATGATACCGCCGATGATGATCATGAAGAGGATGAGGTCCGGCAGTACCGACAAAAACATATTCGTTGCCTCGCGATTTTCGACAACGACAATGGTGGCATTGGTCGGATCATTCCAGCCGAGTTGACTGACCGTATCGAGTCCCTCTTTATAAGACTGCACCGCTCCGGTCGCAGTTTCGGCAAACACGGTATTGTCGCGGATCACGATCTTTTGAAATTTGAGTGATTTATATCCTTCGGTGATGGTACTGATCGGCACCACCTTCGCATCCGCATATTTCTTCTCATCCTCTCGCTGCGGAGCACTGATGTAATAGAAAGAAAGGGTGAGCAAACTAACAAACAAAATGACACTCAGCACCCATTGCTGTCTGTTTCCCTGTGGGCGGCGCGGAGCAGTTGCGATAGAGGAAGAATAGCGAAGATTTCGTGACAGGTCACGTAAAGCTTTCATAAAAAACCTAAGTACGTCATGGTGATCCTTTGATTGACTCAGGAGAACGTCTCGAAGCACGCCCGTTCGTCCTTCGATACAAAAACGTGTCATCCTGAGTGTTTTTTGCTCGAGCAAAAAATGTATCGAAGGATTGACACGTTTTCACTCAGGATGACACAGCTCAGTATAACGTTTTACATTCCCCTAATGCATTTGCATCGTCCATCCCATTCCCACACGATTCTCATTCAGAAATCCTTTTTGCATTTCCAGTGCATATTTCGCAGGCAGAGCGGACGAATAGATCGCGCAGGGATCACTGACGCAGGGAAGCATAGTTTCAGCAGACACAAACCCACCGGACGCATCAAAAAAAGCTATGTCCAACGGAATCAATGTATTTTTCATCCAAAAATTCAGCGGCTGAGTGGTCTCAAAAATAAAAAGCATTCCGTGATCAATACTTGTTCGATCCATGAGACCTTTCTCGCGCTCAGCTTCTGTCGTCGCAAATTCCACACGCAGAGGAATATTCGAGCCATCGATGCTCATGAGCGTCAGTGCATGAAGCCCGTCATTTTTTGGAAAGATATGAGAAACACCAACAACAAACACAAAAAACACAGCGATACCAATCATTCCAAGAACCATCACCCGAAGCAGTGCAAAAGAGCGCATCATACTCCTCGAATTTTTAAAATCGCTTCAGCCCTATCTGCTGCGGAAAAAATGAAACTTCCTGCAACGAGATTATTACACCCTGCCTCGCGGGCGAGTGCTGCTGTCTCTTCATTGATACCACCGTCGATCTGAATCATGAGGTCCGGATGTGCGAGTCGGAGAGCTCGAGCTTTTTCTAACACTGACGTGATGAACTGCTGACCGCCAAATCCCGGATTCACAGACATCAGAAGTACGAGATCAATGTCATCGACAATATCCCATATCGCATCAATCGGGGTTTCCGGATTGAGTGCTATGCCCGCGGTAGTCTTGCCCCTGCGAATGGCTTCCATCAGGGCTCGACGTGAATTGGTATCCATCACTGCTTCGGCGTGGAAAGTGATGTTCGCAACCTTCAATGCGAGAAATTCTGCGATGCGATCTGCAGGATTACTCACCATCAAATGAATATCGAGGGGCAATTTAGTTTTCAGATTTTTAATCACCGGCGCACCGAAACTGAGATTTGGCACAAAATGCCCATCCATGACATCCACCTGTATCCAATCTGCAGAAGAAATAGTATCCACTTCTTTTTGAAGATGCGCGAGATCTGCCGAGAGGATGGAGGGGGTAACAAGAATCATAATGTACTGTGTCACACTGAGGACGCTCGAAGTGTCATAATAAAGGAATTTCCAAATCCGCAATCCGAGCAACGTGTCGCCCTCCTACAAATTCTGTCGTTAGGAAAATATCGATGAGTCTGAATGCATCGGCCTCTTTCAAAAATCCCGCACCAATACTCATCACATTCGCATCGTTATGTTCGCGCGCGAGCTTTGTGATCTCTTCGTTATAACACACCGCAGCCCGAATCCCCCGCACCTTATTCGCAGCCATCGCCTCGCCATTTCCGCTCTTGCCAAAGAAAATTCCGGGGCATTCATATTCCAGTACTACAGCCGCACCTTTCCGCATGATCTCGGGATAATCGACCTGTTCGTCTGAAAAAGTACCAACGTCGATGACATCGATCCCCTTTTCTGCGAGATGCTTTTTCACAGCTTCTTTGAGGGAAAAGCCCGCATGATCGGTAGCCAGTACAACGCGTGAGGGGTGGGTCATCGAAGGGAATTGTACACTATTTTTTATTCCGCACCCAGGAACGGGTGCTACTGGGTTATATATATTCAGCAAACACCTTCAGAAGCAGCCCTTCGCGGCTGCGGCGTTTGAATGCTACACTCCCCTCATGCTCAGAAAAAAACTCATCGCAGCAAACTGGAAAATGAACAATGCTCCAACGGGATTCGACGCGAAGGATTCTTCCTACAGAACAAAAAGTGATGTGGATGTCGTCATTTTTCCGACATTCCTCGATATCGAAAAATGTACCAAGGCAGAATTGATCGTCGGTGCACAGTATGGAAGGCCGGAGGAAAAGGGTGCATTTACCGGAGACGAGAGCATGAAGCAGATCAAAACGAGTGGCTGCACCTATGTTCTCTGCGGACATTCGGAACGACGAATCCATCACAGTGAAAGTGATGCATTTGTCGCTGAGCAAGTTATCGCAGCAATCGACTGTGGACTCATCCCCATCCTCTGCATCGGCGAAACCGCCGACGAGCGCGAAATGGGTCAAGCGAAGGAAGTGGTGAAGAGACAATTGGAAACGGTGCTGCTAGCCACCAGCCACCAGCTACAAGCTCGCAATCTCGTGATTGCATATGAGCCCGTCTGGGCGATCGGCACGGGAAAAACAGCTACGCCCACGGATGCCGAGGAGATGCATGCATACATCCGATCACTCCTGTCGGAGGAATTGCAAAATGATATGAGAATTATCTATGGAGGTTCGATGAAGCCGGAAAATGCGAAAGATTTACTCTCGCAAAAAAATATTGATGGCGGACTCGTCGGTGCGGCGTCACTGGATCCTGTGGCATTTGGGAAGATTGTGAACAGCGCCTTGTAGAGACGTGCGGAGCGCACGTCTTTCGTAACGACGAGCGGGAGACGTCCGCACCGGACGTCTCTACGTTTTTTTGGGATGCGCAATCACGCTGTCTGCCAAGGCAACCATAAACGCAGTCGCGTAGCCAAGGAGTAATTGATTGAGGTAGATAAGAAATGCGAGGAGGAGAAAAATTCCCAAGAGCGTCACCATCTCACTAAAAGGAATGCCAAGTATCGAAGGCAAAGAAAGCAATGCAAAGAACACAAGACCGATCAAGAAAAATGCGCTGAACAAAGCCACAATCATAATTGTCGTATGACTGATAATATCCTGCCAATGACCACGCGTTCTCGCGATACTCATCTCCATCGATGTACGCACGCTCTCACCGCTCAGCAGCAAAATCGGCGCGAGTAAAAATACCGGCAATCGAAGCGCGGTCATAATAAGCCCTACTGCGGTGACAATATACGCGAGGAGTTCATAATTTTTTCCTGCAAAGGAAATGAGAAAACCGAGAAAGCAGATCCACACAAAGGAACGCATGCACACACAAAAAGCGAGGCCATACATTCGAGGAAACACAGAGAAAGCGTGGCGCAGGGAATGACGAACGGTGGATTCTTTCTCGAGCACCGTAATGAGATAATAGAGAACATTCAAAAACATCATCGCGACAATCACGATCAAAAGCAGAAATGTTGCGAGCATTAAGGTGACAGACGGTTGATGACTGAACAAATAATCCGCAGCGTTGAGGAGTGACTGCATGAGAACATTCATCAGAGAAAAAATCAGCGCACCGTACAAAAAAACATTTTTCCGAACCCGAACAGTCCTGAATGACTGTGTGAAAAGTTGGCCGACTGTTGCGATCTGTGAGAACATGAAAGTAGCCGCATTGTATCGCGAGCACCGAAAGACACCAATGTGATGTTTAACACCGAACCCACTGCCCACCTCCGACATTCCGCGCGACGCTACTGAGTTCCAGCATCGTGAGTGTGCTGCTGATGACCGGTGAAGATAATCCGGTCTTTTCCACCAACTCATCCATCGCCTGCGGCATCGTCGTAAGAGCAGTGAAAATCGCAGCTTCTGTCGGAGAGGTTGGCGTGTACTCGATTCTTTTTTCTGTTGTCGGGGCGATCACGCCGATCTCGCGTAATACTTGATCGGGATGTGTAACGAGTTTTCCCCTTCCTTCAGAAATGAGCCTGTGACAACCCGCAAAATTTTCATCGAAGATGATTCCCGGGACGATAAACACATCGCGGCTATATTCAAGTGCGAGTTCCGCCGTGATAATCGATCCACTCGCTTCCGGTGCCTCGCAGATGAGTGTTCCTTCAGTGAGCCCTGCAATGATTCTATTGCGAGCAGGAAACGTATATTTATCGGGAGGAAGTTCCAAAGGAAATTCACTGAGGATCAACCCTCCGGACGTGAGGATTTTTTGCGCGAGTTTTGCATTGCTGCTGGGGTACACATTCGCGAGTCCATGTCCGAGTACCGCAATCGTTTTTCCTCCTGCGTGCAACGTCTCCTCTGCGACAACAGCGTCCACTCCAAGCGCAAGCCCACTCACAGTCACAAGTCCCGCACGGACAAATGCCGGCACAAAATGCTCGACGATACGTTTGCCGTACGCACTCATTGCGCGCGTGCCGACGACTCCGATCATCGGCTGATCGAGAAGACTGAGATCACCGCGATACGACAGAAAAACCGGCGCATCACCAATCTCCCGAAGTCTCACAGGATACTGTTCATCCTCAATCGAGAGTAACTCGACCCCGAGTCGCTTCATGTGACCGAGGTACGAAGGAGCATCAAATTCATCGAGCCGCACAAACGCCGCTTCAATACTTTCCTGTTTTAAGCCCAGCTCTTTGAGCATCGCGGGAGAGAGCTCGGTAAGGGCAGCATCGAGATCGCCAAAGACCTGTTTCAGCGCTTGGTACCGCTTGAAAGTAAGGACATTGAGCCACCACCAGAGAAGCATGGTTTCAGACTTCATAGAGTCACTCTAGACCGAGTCACGCATGATCCAAAACTGTTCCAAGAATTACCTTGCCGACACGCCGAGAATTCCTCACAATGGAGCCCTTCCGACCGTTCTTTCCTAGTGCAGAACGCCCCGGCTTCGTCCGCAACGCTCGAGCGTTTCGAGACTACGCCGCGGCGAGCCCCAGAAAATGGGATCCTGTACTTTCACACACCTTCGTTATAGGCCGCTGTAGCTCAGCTGGTAGAGCATAGGTATCGTAAACCTAGGGTCACCGGTTCAAATCCGGTCAGCGGCTCCATCGAGAACGTGTTGCATCAATGGAATAATTTGTATTTATCCGATCCCTCGGTAGTATCCCGAATATGAATCGAGTATCTCTGAAACAATCAATACTTGTCACCGCAGTCCTTCTGGTCGGCTGTTCATTGACACCCAAACCGTTGGAAGACACAAAAAATGAAAACTCATTTGTGTCGGGTGAAGTGATCGTCGGATTCAAAGAAGGAACAACCTCTGACGACATGAATGCAGTCGCTTCGAGTATCAATGCAACAATCGCAACAACCATCAGCCAATATGAACTATTGATGCGTTTTGATCCGACCCGATCCGTTGATGAGGTGATCGGTGTATTGCAGGCATCGGACAAAGTGGACTATGCGGAAAAGAATGGCATCACCACTGCGGACTAAGCAAGCATCACCGATCCCTCGGCAGCACCGCACTCTCCCCAAACTCCGGAAAAATATGCGCCGTATCGGGACCACGGTAAATCGCAGCAACCGGAATATGATCGACACTGATGACGCGCAAAGCTTTATCGAGAGGAATGCGAGGCTGATAATTATTCGTATAAAAATCATCGACGATATAGTCCGCGATGTCCGCATTTACAAACTCTATTCGTTCTCTGTCTGCGCGCGAAAGTGACATCGCAGAGCCAAGCGCGACATTTGCGCTGACGTAGACTTTGATAGAACCGGTTGGTTGCAACTTCACCAATTCTTCGAGCGCAGGACGATACGACAGATGCCAATAGTCCATTTCAAATCGACCCTTGACCAAGCTCGTCGGCACGCTGAAATACATATATTCCATCGGATGATTGCGGAGCATCCAGAATCCCGTTGAGAGTGTGGACGCTGCGATAAGCCACACGAGAACAATGTTCACGATGCGCTTTGGAATCTTCACTTCTTGTAA
This sequence comes from Candidatus Peribacteria bacterium, assembly GCA_943355155.1. Taxonomy (GTDB): domain Bacteria; phylum Patescibacteriota; class Gracilibacteria; order Peribacterales; family Peribacteraceae; genus CALREJ01. The sequence goes on along the minus strand of CALREJ010000001.1, from coordinate 6,580 downwards.
TGCCTCCATGAGCACAGTGATTCCTTCGAGCGAGAGCAGAAGTAACGCAGGATAGATAAAGAGCACGTGTCGCCATTCATTAAAAAGTCCGATGTGGAAAATCGGCACGGCAATGATCGGTGCCATGAACCACAGAAAAAAGAGGAACTCATGTGGAAATTTTCTGAGAGTATCGAAAGGTTTGAGAATTGTGGAGCGAATAATTGCGATCGCTCCGATCAGCGCAGACACTGAATAAAGAAGCGGCGTCGTGATGAATATCCAGACCGGAACGTAATGCCACGGCGTACTTGTATAGATTGACCCAAGATACAGCCCTCCCCCACCGCGAGAGGTATTATTGTGCAAAGCTTCAAGAAAATGCGCGAGTGAGTGCGTCCACAGTCTCGGCCACACAGCAATCGTGAGCACGATCAGCCATGTGAGAAATAATCCTGCGCGTGATAAGATCTTCTTTTGCAAGATTTTCCCATTGCTACAATCTGCCAGAATCGACCACAGCGTGAAGACAATGAGGAGAAGTCCAAATGTGCGCAAACTGAGTAAGAACGCACAAGCGAGTGCATGTAAGGCCAATCTGGACATGCTCCATTTTTCGCGGAGACGAAGGAATGTCAGAACGCCGAGTGTGAAAAAAAACAGCGCAGGAATGTCCTTCGGGTTATACATGCCGTGAGCAAAGACGCGGGGACTGAGGATAAAGAAGATGCTGCCGATGAGTGCCATCCACCGGTGATATCTTCGTCGTGCGATGAAGAAGAATGTCAGAACGGTGAAAAAGAAAAACAAAAATGTGACACCGTGACGCACAGGCCAAATGTCCGATCCATTCACTGCATGCGAAAGAATTTGCACAATCACCATTACAACAGAAACCAGCGGACTATGAAATTTCCAGTCGACTGTTGCGGGCTCGGGCGCAACACCGAGAAAATGAAAAATCGTTTCGTTTCCAAACCGCATCATCGCGGGTTCGTCTTCGGATACTCCGAAATCTCCGTGCACAAAAAATCCCAAAACAAGAAAGCTGAGAAAAACAGCAGACGCAGTGAAAGGAAAAAGAAATGCGCGCTTCTTGAACGGGAAAATCACAGAAACATACTAGCGTATCTCTGGCGAAAATACGTGATGCATGCTATAATGATCAGAAACATTCCCCACACATCCATGTCCAAAACCATTCTGATCGCAGACGACGACACACTCATCACGCAGCTGTTTCATTTGGGATGCGAACAGTCGGAACGAAACCTCACCGTCATTAGTGCGAACAATGGCACGACGGCGATTTCACAGATTGAGGAAAAAAGCCCTGACGTTGTGGTACTCGATCTTCGGATGCCCCAAGGTGACGGATTTTCTGTCCTCGAATTTATGCAGTCACATAATCTGTCGATTCCGGTTGTCGTGCTCACCAATTCACTCACAGAAGAAAACTACGCGCGATGCCAGAAATACGGCGTGAAGGAATGTCTGATCAAACACGAAATGAAGCTCGACGGAATTGTCGACCGAGTGTGTGCATGCATGACGTGCTAAAAGGATCAGACTCGCTGACGAATCATCACGACAATACAAAAGGCGGCGAAAAGGAAGAGCCCTGTGCCGAGAATATAATGCATACGCTCATCCCAGACGCTATCGACATGTCCGTGTGCGGAAGTCGCGCCAACCGGCAACTGAAAGGTCGCCTCACTTTTTCCATCTGCACGTTCGTAGGAAATGCCGATATCGTATGTGTCACTCTCCGGAAAGGCATACGTAAGTGCGGGAACATTCGGAGCAACATTTTGCAGAGTTTTCGTAAAGACCGTTTCTCCTTCATGTGACACGGTAAAAGTGACAGCCTTGAATGGTGCAAAAGCGATTGCATCGCCGGTACCGCTGTACAGATCGAACGTGAAGCGAACGTCCTGCTTTGGTTCGGGATGCTCAATGCTGTAGCCAACATCGATCAAATATCCATCAACCGTTTTTTCAAAAGACGGTAGGTCACTGTGGGCGAAAGCGAGAGGAATGAAGAGAAAGGCGACCAAAATGGAAACAATCGAGTAACGCATATGTGGACTATACAGCTTCCGTAGAGACGAGCGAGTCGCACGTCACTGTGCCAGTCTGAAGCCCTTGAAAAAAATGCGGATTTTTGCTATACTGAGTGGATTTCTCGACACAAACACACACCCCAAAAATTTTATGTCCATTGAAACCTGTATCGCTCATGCGATTCATAAAGACCTCGACATCATCGAGGCACTTCCCGAAGTACAGGACTTGCCTGTCGAGCAACTCGAAAATTACGTCGAGCATTTCGTGCTGGAGGTGCAGGAATCGCTCTGCAAAATAATTGATAATGTCGGCGATGCGTATTTGCGTTCGAAAGATGCTGCAGGGCTCTGCGCTGCATGTCTCGAATCCGGCATCGGAATCCCCCCACGGATGCTGCTTCGCATGTGCCAAACAATCATCCAGCTCACCACCCTCGACGCAAAATTCATCCTCGATACGAATGATGGAAAGAGTTTGTACTTTGTGAGGATGGCGCTGAGTTAATTGAAAAGAACAATCACGCCGCACCCGGGAACGGGTGCTACTGGAGTTTTGTTAAAACGTCGCATCAGAAGCGAGCTTGCCGAAGTGGTGGGTGCGGCGTTTTATATTTCTACGGCAACGTAGCAAACGTGCCATTCCCCGAGACCGTCTGATTTCCTGCGGCATCGATACTGATGACGCGGTAGTTGTAGGTTTGTCCTGCGGTGAGGCCGGTGAGGCCGCGGTTGTGGCTTGTGGTTACCACAATATTTTGAGTACTGAATAATCCATAGCCGGTTGTGAGACCATATTCGACCAGAGATGTCGCATTTTCATTGGTATCCCATGTGATCGTCGCGGTGGTTTGGGTGATGACAGATGCTGCGGGTGGGACGGTGATCGTCGGCGCAACACCATCTGTCGAGAAGGTGCGAATGGAATCGGTGAAGGGATTTCCACCTCCGTCGATACTCTTGATGCGATAATCGTACGTCATATTCTGACCGACCTGACCGATACCGGTGATAGCGGCAAGATGATCCTGTACAAGGGTGCCATCAATCAACTGAGACCATGACAATGTTCCATTTTGACGATAATCGACCTGTGTGGTGGCACTTTCATTCGTAGACCATGTGATATTCGCTGTGGTAGCGGTCACGGATACGATGGTTGGTCCGGCGGTAAGTTGTGGCGCGGTATTATCGATGATCGTAAATGTTTTATCGGAGGAAGGCGCCGAATTCCCTGCGGCATCGGCAGAAATCACTTGATAATGGTACTGATAGTTCGGCGTAAGACCTGTGAGTGTCACACTGTGATTTTTGGTGAGAGTGTTCGGAGATGCATCTGCCGTAGTGCCATAGCCCGTATCATAGGCGACGGTCGAATAGGAATTTTCATTCGTCGTCCATGTGATGGTGGCTGTGTGCGCTGCGTGATTGAGTGATGCGCTGATGCTTGCGTCATTGATAATCGGTGCGGTGGAATCGGCTGCAGTGGCAAATGAATCATTGCTACAGGCACTGGCATTACCGGCCGCATCTTTGGACTTCACTTTGTACTGGTACGTCGTTGCGGGAGTTAAGCCCGTGATTACTTGTGAGTGCGTTTTTGTCATGTTCACGGCAGGCGTATCGATGAGGGTAGTGGGTCCAAGAAGATACGATGTGTTTGCTCCGTAATCGATTTGCGTATCGCCTTTTTCATTCGTCGACCACGAGATCGTCACAGAGGAATCCGTGATGTTGCTTTCTGAAATAGCGGAGCACACAGGACCAGTTGCATCTGTTGTGGTGAATGTTTTGTCGTCGCCATAGGTATTTTGATTCGACGCATCGACGGATTTGACACGGAAGTGGTACGTCTCACCCGCGGTCAGTCCCGTTATTTGTTGGCTGTGACTTGTGACAAGACTGGAGTCCAAATTGGTCGCACTCCCATACGTGTTATCTGCGCCATATTCCACACGCGAATTTGCAGGTTTGTCTGTGGTCCATGTGATGGTCGCTGTCGTATCCGTAATGGCTGTTGCCGTGTCAGCGGAAATCACAGGAGCACCGCTGTCTATGGTTGTAAAGGTACTGTCACCGGATGTGACCATATTTGCATTCAGTGAAGCATCGGTGGATTTCACACGGAAATGATACTGCGTCAGAGGCGACAGTCCCGTCAGCGGAACAGAGTGACTTGTCACATTCGCGCCTACGGTTTCACTGAGACCATACGCAGTGGTCGTGCCATATTCCACGACAGAGTTAGACGCTTCATTGGTTGTCCATGTGATTGTCGCAGTGGTAGCGGCGATTGATGATGATGCAATGGAGCCGGCCGTGATCGTCGGAGCATCGATATCCGTAGAGAAGGTATAATCTGTAGAAGACTCACCCACAAGAAGTGCGACGTTTTTGGAGTAAATGCGATAGTGATAAAGATTATTGCGTGGGAGGTTGACTGAACGAGACAGACTTGTGCCGAGTGCAGACCCCGTGCCAATTTTTGTTGCGTAGGTCTGTGCAGGATCAAGAGAATATCCGACGTTCGGCCACGCATTTTCATTTGTCGTCCATGCGATTGTGACGTTTGTATTTGCTCCGTTGGCAGTGCGCGTGACTGTGGGGCCAGATTGAATGGTGGGTGCTGTGGAGTCTGCATTCGAACCTGTAAGCTCCTGAGCATTGACTGTCCGATAAATATTGCCGGCAGGGTCGCGGATTGTAATGATATAATTATAGGTCGTTCCGTTTGCAAGATTGTAGATAGTGACAGAAGGCGTTGTTGAAGCCGTGGTTGAGCCATAGGCCTCGATGTTATACGAAAGATCCGTACTTCCAGAAAAGGACATGGTCACGGCCTCATCCGCAGTGAGTCCCACGGTAAATGATGTGCCTACATCCCCGCTGATGGTGGGACCTGAGCTGATGCCCGGAGGATCGCTGTCGATCTTGAATGATCGATAGATATCATTGAGGGCATTCGGCGTGGGTGTGACCGCATCATTAGCCATAATCTTGTAACAATAATCACCATCTGCAAGCCCTGTGATCGTCACCGTATGACCGGTTGTCTTTCCGTTGGTTGCAATCGGTGCATTGTCTATCGGCGAGCTTGGAGCGTAAGTGGTCAGATCATTCGTAGCATCACAGGCTCCCACTCTCGGTCCGTAGTAGATTTGCGTATCCGCTTTTTCATTGGTATTCCACGTAAAAACCGGATTTGCTGTATTGAGATAAGTCACAACGGGGGTGCTGGTTGTGGGAGGAGTCGTATCAGGCGGCGTAGATGTCGTCGTAAATGTTCCGGTGAGCACATCGGTATTCCCCACTCCATCTGTCGATGTAATGCGATAGTAATACGGTGTGCCCGCCGTCATGGCTACAAGGTTAAATGTGTGCGTGGTCGCCAGTGTCGTTTTTTGTACGTTTGAACCATAGGAAAGACTTGTGCCGAAGTCCAAAATAGCAGTGGATGCGACACTGAAATTGCCAATGACGACCGCACTGACATCTGCAGGCGTGACGCTTCCGATGCTGATATTGTGAGCGGTATCAAAAGAGTCGCCCGCGGAGACTGCCGTGTTTCCTGCACCATCTCGCAATTTTATTCTGTAGTAGTATGTCTGGCCGTACTGCAAACCCTGAATGGTCTGACTATGACTGGTGGTGAGAGCTGAGTCGAGAGATGTGAGCGTTCCGTACGAAGGTGACAGGCCGTACTCAAGTTGCGTGATAGATGCTTCATCCGTTGTCCATGTAATCGTCGCGCTATTCACTGTCACTGTCTCGGACGGAGCTGCCGTGAGATCAGGAGCCGTGACATCCGAAATCGTAATCGCGCGATCTCCGGATTCTCCGATATTTCCGGCAGCATCCGCCGACTGCATATTGAAGTGATACGACGCATTAGGCGTGAGACCGCTGATCACGACCGTATGATTCAAGACCATATTCGTAAGGATAGTTGTGTCGCCATTCTCGTACGCAGCAGTCGGTCCATACGATACCCATGCATTGGCCAGTTCATCTGTGTCCCAACGAAGTGTGATCGTATCTCCGGCAACGGTGGGGGTCACATTGCTCGCTTCCGGTGCTCGAATATCGGGAAGTGTCTGAAAGGTATAATCAGTCGTGGACGCATAGAGATTTCCCGTGCCATCGGTCGAACGTACTTGGTAATGATAGGTCTGGTTTTGCGTGAGTCCGGTCAGTGTCACGCTGTGACTTGTCGAGTTCCCTCCTGTCGAAGCTTGCTGTCCAAATGCAGTTGTTGTTCCAAAGTAGACAACGGAGCTGGATGCTTCATCCGTGTTCCACGTAATCACGGCTGTGCTATCTGTCACCGTCGCTGCAGGATTTCCTCCGACAAGCACAGGATCCTGTGTGTCGGCAGTCGTAAACTGGCCGTCATCAGACATATTTAGGTTGCCGGCTGCATCGCGTGAATAGACCCTGAAATGATAGGTGGTGAATTGCTTGAGTGCCGTGAGAGGCTCACTGTGATTTGTTTGTTTGAAGGAGTTTAAAGTGCTTTTTTGGCCGTAGGCAGTCGTCTC